>JBGQHN010000016.1:0-28129 GCA_041497975.1 Planctomycetia bacterium
CAAGCAAGAGGCCTACAGCAACCTGGCGCGTTGGGGCAACGAAGTGATGCGCGGCGCACCGTTTGCCGCCGTGGCCAAAGCCCATTCGCAGGACGTCGCCGCCGACGAAGGGGGAGTGCACGATTGGGCCAGCCAGGGCAGCCTCCGCTCCTCGGTATTGGACGCGGCCCTGTTCGCGCTGCCCGAAGGACATTTGAGCCAGATCCTCGAGGACGAAGACGGCTTTCACATCATCCGGGTCGTCCAACGCGAGGCGGCCAAGCGGGCGCCGTTTACGGAAGTCCAAAGCGAAATCAAGAAAACCTTGAAAGACGGAAGCAAGGAAAAAAGGCAGGCCGATTATCTTGCCAAGCTGCGCGAACGGATCCCGGTGTCGACGATTTTCGACGATGATTTCGTGGCGCGCACCACCCAAGGGGTCACGCCTTCAGTGACCCGTTGACGTTTTTTGCGCGTTGGTCTTCGCGCGCGCCATCCCTGCGCAATCCGTGAATCGCGCCCAGCGTGCCGCTGCCCGCGCCGTAGGGGCCTGGTGACGATCGCCTGAGCACGGGCTCGCAGTCTGGGGCCGCCAATCCAAACAGGGCACGGCGAGAATCCCTCAACAATTGCCCACGGCCCGCGGACAGGCTAGACTGAAGTTCTTACCACCCAGGCAGGGAGCGCGGCGGGAAACGCATGGCCACGAAGATGGTTCCCGAGAAGATGGTTCCAGAAAGGAATGCCTCGATGAGCGAGGAGGCCAAGCTGCGAATCGCCGACCAACAGGTCGATTTGCCCGTTGTCGTCGGCACCGAGAACGAGCGGGCGCTCGATATTTCCAAGCTGCGGGCCCAAACCGGCTACATCACCCTCGACGAGGGGTACGTCAACACGGGCTCGACCACCAGCGCCATCACGTATCTCGACGGCGACCAGGGAATCCTGCGGTATCGCGGCTATCCGATCGAAGTCATCGCCCAAATGTGCGATTTCATCGAGACGAGCTACTTGTTGATCTACGGCCAGCTTCCGAACGCGGAGCAACTGGCGAAATTCCGCACGTCGCTTCGCCGGCACACCATGTTGCACGAGGACATGCGCTCGTTCTACAACGGGTTTCCGCGCGACGCTCACCCGATGGCCATCCTCAGCTCGGTGGTCGGCGCGCTGTCGACGTTCTATCAGGACTCGCTCAACCCCCGCGACCCGCGGCAGGTCGAGGTTTCGGTCCATCGGCTGATCGCCAAGCTGCCCACCATCGCGGCCTACGCCTACAAGAAATCGATTGGTCAGCCGTTCGTCTACCCGCAAAACGATTTGGAATACTGCGAAAACTTCCTGCGCATGATGTTCGCGGTTCCCAGCGAGCCCTATGCGATCGATCCAGATTTCGTCGACGCGTTGAACCTGCTGTTGATCGTGCACGCCGATCACGAGCAAAACTGCAGCACGTCGACGGTGCGGATGGTCGGTTCGAGCGACGCCAACCTGTTTGCCTCGATTTCGTCCGGCATCTGCGCGTTGTGGGGCCCGTTGCACGGCGGCGCCAACCAGGCTTGCGTCGAAATGCTGGAGGCGATCCGCGCCGATGGCGGCAACGTGGCCAAGTACGTCGAAAAGGCCAAGGACAAGAACAGCGGTTTTCGCCTGATGGGCTTTGGCCACCGCGTCTACAAGAATTACGATCCCCGGGCCACAATCATCAAGCGCGTGTGCGACAAGCTGCTGGCAAAACGCCACATCAACGACCCGATTTTCGAGATCGCGCAAAAGCTTGAAGAAACGGCCTTGAACGATCCCTACTTCATCGAGCGTAAGCTGTACCCGAACGTCGATTTTTATTCCGGCGTGATCTATCGGGCCATCGGCATACCGGTGCAGATGTTCACGGTGCTGTTCGCCATCGGGCGGCTGCCCGGCTGGATCGCCCATTGGATGGAGATGCACGAGTCGCCGGGCAAGAAAATCTGCCGGCCGCGGCAGATCTATACGGGACCCGGCAAGCGCGATTTCGTGCCCATCGAAAACCGGCCCTGAGCCCCGGCCGTCGAACATCAGGCTCCCCCTCTAAGCGCGGCTCCGCGCCAGCACCCCAATAGGGTTCCCCTGACCGAAGCTTGGAACGCGGGGAACTCTTTCCCATCTTTCCCTTTCGTCACGACCGGTCCATGTCCGGCAGCCTTTGGCCGTTCGGCTTTGGCGCTACCATCGTTTCAGCCGATACCAGACACAGAGGCGCCGGCGGCGCGGAACGCGCAGCATGCGCACTGGCAGCCCTGAGCGAGTTGTTTGACTGGCTACGGATCGGCGGAAACCGGCAAAGGATCAGGTGCGCTATGCGTTGGTTGCAATTCCACGGGGTATTTTTGGCTTGCCTGGTTGGACTGGCTTCGCGAGCCTCCGTGGCCCAAGACACTTCGGTTCGCGAGCCGTCGCAGGTCATCGAAGCGGCGCGCGGAAACAAGATTAAGCCGCCGGTCATCACGGCCGTGGCGATCATGCCCGGCGGTGGGCAGGTGGCCACCGCGGGCGACGACCACGTGGTGCGAATTTGGAGCGCGACGACCGGGCGGATCGTGCATACGCTCAACGGCCACGACGATTGGGTGCGCAGCCTCGCCTTTAGCCCCGACGGTCAGATTCTGGCCTCCGGCGGCGACGATCACCAGATCATCTTGTGGCGGGTAACCGAGGGCAAACGGCTGATGACGTTGCCGCGCCATTCGCACGCGGTCTATTCTCTGGCCTTCCACCCCGCCGGAGACGTGCTGGCCGCGGCCGGTTTCGGCCCCCATGTCTGCCTGTACGACCCGAGCGGCGGCAAAGAAATCAACGAGTTGAGCGGTCCGGGCAACGATCTTCGTTCGGTCGTCTTTTCGCCCAATGGCAAGCAATTGGCGGTCGCAGGCCGCAACGGTCAAATTCGCGTGTGGTCGATGCCCGCGGGCACGATGCAGTTGGAATTTGCCGCGGGGCTGGGCCGGATCCGCACCTTGGCGTACCTGCCGGACGGCAACAAGCTCGTCTCGGCCGGCGAGGGACGCGTCATTTCGCTGTGGGACGCGCAGTCGGGCGAGGAGGTGCAGAAGATCGTCTGTCCGACGGGCAAAGTGCTGTCGATGGCGGTCTGCGGCGAAAACTTGATCGCCACGGGCGGCAGCGACAACACGGTTCGAATCTGGAACTGGCAAACACGCACCGAGGCCGATCGCCTGCTGGGCCATACCGGCTCGGTCGCCACGCTGGCCTTCGACCCGGCCAGTGCCGTCATTATTTCGGGCAGCTACGACACGACCGTCCGCGTCTGGAAACTCAATCCGCCCCAGAGTGGCAAAGACACCGCCAGCGGCGCCGCGCCCGGATTGCGCGTCCGCTAGAGCGCGCCGCCCCTCGAGCCAAAGGAGCGCTCGACCCCAACGATCGACTGAAACAGGGAGGTTACTTCGTGGGCCTGCTACAAAAGATTTCACGCCTCGGCCAGCGCTGGTTGGGAAACCACCGCTTCGACGAACCGCACTCGACCGTCCGTGGGTTGCGGATCTGCCGCATCGAGGAATTTGAAACGCGCCGTTTGATGGCGGCCGACCTGCACGTCGGATCGGTCTACTTCGAACAGGCGGCGGGCGACGACGCCCAGCCCAACATCCTGCAATTCACGTTCGCCGGCGGAGTGCCCGGTTCGCAGCTGACGCGGATTGTGATCGATGGCGACAAAGACGGCCTGGGGCGTTCGTCGGGCGACGTGTTTTTCGATACGGCGCCGGGAGGTTTCGGCGTGTTTCAATCGAACCCCTTGACGATCATCTCGCACGACGGCTTCCAGGTGCTGGACACGCACGTGACCGACGGCGGGATGCAGTTGACGATCGATCTGGCCGGATTCGACGCCGGGGAAAAGCTGGTGCTGAGCGTCGACGTCGATGAATTTCAGTTTGTCAGCGGGCCGGACATCGACGTCAACGCCGTGGCCGAGGGCGGTGAATTTCAGCGGTCGCACTTCATTACGTCGTTCACGGCGAAGCATTACGAGGACATCACCACGCACGTGCAGTTCTGGGATGCGTACGATCAAAACTTCGCGGCCGCCGAGACCGCCACTGGAACGCATCTGAACCTGCCCCCGGACCGGTACTCGGGCCAGCTCGATTTGTCCGACCTCACCGCCGGCGCCGTAGCAACGGCGATTCAGATACCCAAGCCCAACAGCTTGTCGGGCGTGGTCTACGTCGATCCGAACTTGAACAATCACCAGGATGAGGGCGAGCCGGGCATCGCCGGCGTGAGCTTGACGCTGCGAGTATTTGACGGCGCGAACTACGTGTCGACCGGCCTGACGACCGTCACCGACGCGCAGGGCAAGTACAAGTTCGACCAACTGGGGATCGGCACCTACCAGGTCGTCGAAACCCAGCCCATCTAATACTTCAGCGTGGGCGCGACACCGGGCACCGTCGACGGAGAAACGCGCGGCAGGGTGCTAACGAGCGACATTCTGACCGAGCTCTGGCTGCTGGGTGGCGAGCACAGCGTCCGAAATGATTTTGCCGAAGCGCTCTACAACTCGCTCAGCGGTTTCGTGGGTATCGATTGCGAACACAATGCCGACCCGCCGCCGATCCCCGACGTCGTCATCAAGCTGCTCGACGCCTCGGGCGAAGTGATTCGCACGACGAAGACCGACGCCGACGGAAATTACAGCTTCGATCGACTGCCGGCTGGCGTTTACACGGTCGTCGAGGAGCAGCCGGCCGGATATTTTCAAGGCGATACCGAAGTCGGCTCATTGGGCGGCGCCGTCAATCGCCTCGACGAGATCACGCAAATCACCCTGATCTCCGACATGCACGGCATCCACTACGATTTTTGCGAGCTGCTGCCTGTCAGCATCGCCGGCAAGGTCCACGTAAACACGATGGGCGACTGCGACGATCCGGCCAATCCGCCACTGCCGGGCGTGACGATCGAGTTGCTGGACGCCACCGGCAGCGTAATCAGCACGACGCACACCGACGCCAAGGGCGAATACAGCTTCGACAACCTGCCGCCAGCCACATACGGCGTGCGCGAAATTCAACCGCAAGGCTACTTCGACGGCAAAACAGACCAGGGTTCGGCCGGCGGAAACGTGACCAACAACCTGGTCACCGAGATTGAGCTGATCTCCGGCGTGCACGCCGTGCATTACGACTTTTGTGAAATCCCGCCGGCCGAGCTGTGCGGGTTTGTCTACGTCGACATGAACAACAACGGCCAAAAAGAGGCCGGCGAGTCGGGCATCGCGGGCGTTACGGTCGAATTGCTGGACCCCAACGGCCAGCCTACCGGGGTGACCGCCGTCACTGACGCCACCGGCGCATATTGTTTCGTCGGCTTGCGGCCGGGGACGTACGGCGTCAGCGAATCGCAACCGGGCGGCTACTACGACGGGCTCGATACCCCGGGCGATGCCGGCGGGGCTGCGCACAATCCCGGCGACTCGATCACCGGCGCGCTTTTGAAGCCGGCCATGCACGCCGAGAACTACAACTTCGGCGAATTGCTGCCCGTCAGCATCGCAGGCAAGGTCCACGTAAACACGATGGGCGACTGCGACGACCCGGCCAACCCACCGCTGCCGGGCGTGACGATCGAGCTACTAAGCAGTGCCGGCAGCGTGATCAGCACGACGCTAACGGACGCCAACGGCGAATATCGCTTCCTCAACCTGGCCCCCGGCACCTACGGCGTGCACGAGGTGCAGCCCGCCGGCTACTTCGACGGCAAGACCAATCAAGGCTCGGCCGGTGGCAACGTCACGAACAACCTGGTCACTGACATTTTCCTCCCGTCGGGCTTGCACGGCGTGCACTACGACTTTTGCGAAATCCCGCCGGCTCAGTTGTGCGGCTTCGTCTACGCCGACCTGAACAACAACGGTTTGATGGAAACCGGCGAGCATCGGATTGCCGGCGTCACGCTGGAACTGCTGGACGCCAACGGCCAGCCGACCGGCGTCACCACGCTCACCGATGCGACCGGCGAGTATTGTTTCGTCGGACTGCGTCCGGGCACGTATGGCGTTCACGAGTTTCAACCCAACGGCTACTTTGACGGACTGGATACCCCCGGCGACGCCGGCGGGACGGCGCAGAATCCTGGCGACGCGATCACCGGCGCTCTTTTGCAGCCGGCCGTGCACGCCGAAAACTATAACTTCGGCGAACTGCCCCCCGTAAGCATCGCCGGCAAGGTGCACGTGAACACCACCGGCGACTGCGCCGATCCGGCCAATCCTCCGCTGCCGGGCGTCACCGTTCACCTGCTCGACGGCCAGGGCAACGTGATCGCCACCACGCACACCGACGCGCAGGGCCTGTACATCTTCGACAACTTGCGGCCGGGCACGTACGGCGTCCAGGAAATCCAGCCGGAAGACTACTTCAACGGCGACACCTTTCAAGGCTCTGCCGGCGGCATCGTGACCGCGAATCTCGTCACCGACATCGTGCTGGTCGCGGGCTTGCACGCCGTGCACTACGACTTCTGCGAGATTCCGCCGGCCACCCTGTCGGGCTTCGTGTTCCAGGATGGTCCGGCAATCGAAGTCGAAAACGAAGGCGACGTGCCCGACGTGCTCAATCTGCGCGACGGCAAGTTGACCAGCGACGACACCCGACTGCCCGGCGTCACGTTGATGCTTCGCGACGGAGTTACGGGAGCGGTCATCCTGGGCTCCGCGGCCCTGCCGGGGCTCTATGCGGCGGATCAACCGATCACGACCGTGACGGATGCGAACGGCCACTACGACTTCATGGGACTCCGGCCGGGCGTCTATGCCGTGTTCGACGTCAAGCCGGACGGTTACTTGTCAGGCATCGACACGCTGGGCACGTTGGGCGGCGTCGTGATCAGCCCGTTGGTGGTGACCGACCCGGTCATCCTCGCTCAATTAGTTGATCCTCCGATTGATGACGCCATCATGGCAATCACGTTGTCGGTGGGCGGCAATTCGATAGACAACAATTTCAGCGTCGTGTTGACGACCGCCGTGCGGTTTGTCTTGCTTCCGCCGATCGCTCCGCCGGAGCCGGTCCTGCTGCCCACGTTTTTCAGCTACCCGGTGCCCTTATTCGCGCCGCCCGAATATGTGTTTCCGTATTTGTACCTGCCGGCAATCACGCGCACCGGGGGCGCGCTGTACACCTGGCACTTGAGCGTCGTCGACGCCGGGCACCCGCGAGAAGCGGATACGGCCGCGCAGTCGGTGCAGCTGACGGCAATGCGCCCGGAGGACGAAATTCTCTGGCAACAAGGCGACTTGGACGACGGCGAGTGGATTTTTCCCATCGACGTGCCGGCGTCCGGCCGGCTGAACGTCCGCCGTTTGCGGTTTGGCATTCGCGGCGGCATTCCGATCGCGGGCGACTTCAACGGCGACGGCAAGTCGGAGGTAGGCGTCTTCAAAGATGGCCGGTGGTATATCGATCTCAACGACAACGGAATGTGGGACGAGGGCGACTTGTGGGCCCGACTCGGTCACAAGGGCGACCGGCCCGTGACCGGCGACTGGGATGGCGATGGGAAAACCGACATCGGGATTTACGGGCCGGCCTGGCCCGGCGATCCGCGAGCCGTGGCCCACGAACCGGGCCTGCCCGATCCGCACAATGAAAATACGAGCGTGCACAAAAACATTCCGCGCCAGCCGGATCGCACGGCCGTCGGCGAGCGCACGTTGAAGCTCACCGCGGCGGGCAAGCCGCGGGCGGATTTGATCGACCACGTGTTCTTCTATGGAACGCCCGGCGACCATCCGGTCGTGGGCGATTGGAATGGCGATGGCACGCATACCATCGCGGTGTTCCGCGACGGCGTTTGGCGCCGCGACATCGACGGCGACGGGAAGTGGAGCGCCGCCGACGCCCAGGCCAGGTTCGGACAATCTGGCGACCTGCCGGTCGTGGGAGACTTCAACGGCGACGGCGTCGACGAGCTGGGCGTCTATCGCGACGGGCAGTGGTTCATCGACACGAACGGAAACGGCGTGATCGACGCAGAAGATCAGACCTTCGAACTTGGCGGTCCGGGCGACACGCCGATCGTGGGAGACTGGAACGGCGACGGCACCGCCGAGCCAGGCGTTTATCACGATCCGTCCGCGCCGGCCGTAAAAGTCAAGGCCGATTAGGACGACGCCGGGAGATCGCCCGCGACATGCTGACGAGCAGCTAGCGCCCGGCGATTCACAGATTTATTTGAACTTTTCGAGCTCCGATTCAGTCGCCTTGATGTCCTGTTCCAGCCGCCGGACTTCTTCGGGATCGTCCAATTGCTTGCGCGCGCCGGAAAGCTGTTGCTGCAGTTTCTGCATTCGCTGCCGCAAGGCGTCGAGCTTCTTTTTGGCTTTCTTGTCCATCCAATGACCCCGGCGGGACGCGCCGTCGAATCTCTTCCGACGCGGATTCACGCAGTGCCTTACGGCTCGGCGTCCGCGTCGATCGTCTGCGTTTTGAGCGCGCGCACCAGCGACAGCGCCTCGATTGCCTGAAATTCGAAACATTCGCCCAGCAGCGTGGCTGCCGCATATTCGTTCGCGCCTTCGAGCGAAGAACCAAGTTCCTCGATGCGCCGGGCCAGATCTGGATAGTGGACAATTTGCCGCGCAAAGGCCTGGGCCCCCCGCCGGGCCTGGCTGGGTCGGATGTCGAACAACTCCGCAATCAACCGGCCGGCACTGGTCAAGTCACCCATCTGGATGTCCACGACGATCTTTTGAAAAAGGCCGGCCAATGATTTGTTTGGCGATTCTTCCGCGTGGGCCGGCGCCGGCAAAGCAAGCAAGGTCATACTGGGCGGGGATTCCAGTTCGAGACCGGTGGGATATGCCGCGGCCAGGTCCGCGTAGACGATCTCGCTGGCGGTCGCGTCGGCCGGCGGAGTCGAATCGACCGGCGGCAAGTTGGAGAGCATTGCGTTGAGATGCGCCAACCGCCCGCCGATTTGCTCGTAAATGGTTTCGATTTCGCTCAGGTACGAACATCCCTCGGCATCGTCCTCGATTTCCTGTCGCGATTCAATGACCCGCTGGGTAAGCCGTTCGTTCAAGGCGTCGCGCGCCTTTTGCAAAATAGATATCGCTAACGATCGATCGTTCATGACGCTGTCAACTCTCCCCCAATGACACACGGGTCCATGCAACGCAATACGAAAAACCGCTCGGTAAGCGATTACCGCCTTCCGAATTCCAGATTAATCAAGACGGACCGGCGTGCAAAGCGCTTTTCAGGGCGAATCGCTGCCGGCCCGCTCGACGGCTGCCTCGGGCGGTTGTTTCGGCGTTTTCTCGGCCGTCCGCAACACTCCCGACAAGCACACCACGGTCACGGCCAAGACGATGTTCAAGTTCAACCAAAAACGGGCATTCTTTCGCATTTCGTCGGCCGCCGCCGTCTTGCCGGTCAACAAGCTGGCCACGGTAAAAATGATCAACGCCAATACGAACTTGACGCCAAACACGCCCATGTACCAGCGCGGCAGCCGAAAGCGAATCGACGTCACGCCGATGTTGTACAGTCCGCTCAGAATCAAGAACCCGATGGCCGCGGCCACGATGATCGACCATCGCGCGCGCAGGGCCGCGTGCAACGCCTTGCGATCATCGACAGGCAATTCGTCGAGCGTGGGGAAGACGACGGCCCGCGCGAAGATGGTGCCGCCCACCGCCGTTATGGCGGCCAACAAGTGCAGCCATCGAGCGACCAGCCCCAAAACGAACTCCACTTCCATCGCAGATCCTCCAGAACCTTCCGCTCAGTCGCCTGACGTTTGGTCGGGATCGTCGCCCGAGGCGCGCAGTCGATCGACCAAGGCCAAGGCTTCGGCCTTGCTGGCGACCTGTTTGTCCAACTGCGCGTCGCGCACCGCGCCCAGCAGTTTTGGATACAGCTTGCCGCGGCGCACGCCATGAGCGATCAAATCGTTACCCGTCACGAGCGGCGGCGGATCGAGCTGCTCGCGCGGCATTGTCAACAGTGCGCGGCAGTGCTCGACGTGGGCCGTGGGGGTGTTCGTGGCCTTTGCCACGGCCTCGTGCAGGCGAAGCAACTCGTCGCTGCCTTCGGCAATCAACAACTTTTGCAATTTAGACCAGGGCATCTGCCGTGCATCGAGCAAGGCACTCTGATGCTCCAACAACCAGGCGGTCCTCTGGCTCTCGCGGTTCGAAAGCTTCCATCGCCGGCAAATCTCGTAGGCCACGGCCGCGGAGACGAATGCGTGCAGCAGCGCCGCCAGCGCCAGCGGGAACGTTGGTGTATCCAGCCGATCCAGCACCTCCAAGGTGAGCGCCCAGCGCACTCTGTCCGGCTCGGCGGAGACAGAGGGCAGGGCGGTCGCCTGGCCTGCAAACAGCTCCGGCAAAACCGCTGCCAACAATCCGACGTCGCGCAGCAATTTGACCGAATTGGCCCGGGTTTCGTGGACGAGCATGAGACGCATTTCGGCCGCGATCCGTTCGGCGCTGACCAGCGTGACTTCGCCGGCCATCTCGCGGATCGCCCGGCGCGTGTCGGGGTCGAGTGCAAAACGGAGCGTGGCGGCAAATCGCACGGCTCGCAATAGTCGCAGCTTGTCTTCGGCGAAGCGAGCCCGTGGGTCGACGATCGCGCGGACGACGCGGCAAGCCAGATCTTCCTGCCCGCCCACAAAATCGATCACGCGATCGTCCAGTGGATCGTAAAACACGCCGTTGATCGTAAAGTCGCGCCGCCGGGCATCGGCCTCGGGACTGCTGAATTCGACCGAGTCCGGATGCCGGCCATCGCTGTAGCTTTTGTCCTCACGAAACGTGGCGACTTCGATGTGCCCGGCGGTTCTTGTGCCGATGACGGTGATCACGCCGAACGCGGCTCCCACCGGCACGGTCCGGAGAATTCCAAAGATCTCGCGAATTTGCTCGGGCCGGGCGGTCGTCGCAACGTCATAATCCTTGGGCGTGATGCCCAACAAGCGATCGCGGACGCAACCACCGGCCCACAAGGCTTCGAAGCCCCGCGCGCGCAACCGGCGAACAATTTCGACGGCGAATTCACGCTGCTTTTCGGGATCGACTTGCGGCAAGGTTCGCGTGCCTTCGAAATCAATTCTTGAATCGAGCGCCCGATTATATAGGACGCCGCATGTCCCGCGATAAGTTCACCGGAAAACTCAGTATACCGTCCTTCGAATAGGGATCGTTCCCCTGCGATGTTTTCCGTGCCGCTACGTTGCCTGCGCGACCGAGGCGGCCGCGATGGCATCGTGCACGAGCTCAATCGCTCGCTGGCGGGCCGCGCTATTCCAAGCAAACTGGTGTTCTGCTCCGGTGCGCAGAAAATGAAGCGTCACGCTTGCCGGCGCCACACCAAGAATCCGCTCGCTCGCCAGGGCGTACATCAGCATTTGCATTTCGTAGACCGCGGCCAGGTCAGCCGGGCCGGAGCGCGGCACGCGGTTGGTTTTGAAATCCAGCACATGCCAATTCCCAGACTTGTCGCGATACAACCGGTCGATAAAGCCGCCAACCGCCGCGGCACGCGGCGCTTCCGCGTCGAGCGGCCAGCCGAGCAGGAATTCCAATTCCGCATGACACTCGGCCGCGTCGGCTAGTTCGCGCGCTCGCGGCGAGCCCGCGAAACGCTCGATCATGGCCAACGCCTCGGCGATCTCGGGCGAGCCGTCGGAAAAATGCCGCTTCGCGTGCAACCGCACCAGTTCGGCATACTCAACCGACTCGCCAAAGTCCGTCGCGGCCAAGACTGCGTGCACCAGCGTTCCCAGACTGCGGGGGTCGATCGACGGTTCACCCAGTTCGTCGAATTCACTCGGCCGCCCATCCTGGCGATGCAAGGTGCCAGCCAGCCGTGAAAACGAATATTGCCGTCGGGCGCCGAGGTCTGGCGCAATCGGGTCCACTGCACAATCGTCGTGGCGCGGCGCGGCAGGGGCTTGCAACACCTCGTCGATAATGTTGCCAAGATCCGCTCGCGCCCGCCGGGGGGCGGCGGTTTTATCGATCGCCGGTTCTTGGAGCGTAACCTTTACTTGCGGTGCAGGCTCGCCCGCGGGTAGTTGGCCGATGAATCGGCCGCTCGCCAGATCGAAGCGGCGGGCCAACAACTGCGTCCACACTCCGTTGGTCGCGCCCACGGCGGGCACCCCGCCGGCAAGCATGAGATAATCCGCGGCGCGCGTCGCGGCCACGTATAGCAATCGGTGGAGCTCGGCGTGCTCTTCGGCGCTTTCGAGACAACTCCACAGCTGGTGACCACTGACGCCGCCCGCGGCGTCGGCCGTTTCCGACAGCGCAATCAGCGGACCCAGCCGCGCGTCGAAATGGGCCCGGTCCACCCCACCGCGATTGCGGCCGTTCACATCGGGCACAACCACAATCGGAAACTCGAGACCCTTGGCCTGATGGATCGTCATCAACCGAATGACGTTCGTGTTTTCCGAATGGGTCGCCGCCAACGGCTCCTTGGGCTGCTCGACCACGAATTCAGTCAGCTGGTGGATAAACTCCGAGAGGCCAAAAAAATCGCCGCGCTGAAACGTGCGGGCCTGCTCGATAAGTTTTCGCAAGTTGGCGAGCTTGCGCTCCCCAAGAAACTCGTCCAACAGCACGGCATCGTAACCGGTCCGCTCAAGCGCCTCATCGATCAGTTGGTAAATTGCCACGCGATCCTTGCGCTGGCGCAACTCGCGGATCGTTTCGGCGGCGAACCGGGCCCGCGCCTGCTGATCGGGAGGAATTTCCGCGGGGTAATCGGAGGCGAACAGTCCGCCGGCGAGGCCTTCGGCATGCAGTGACAGCCAATAAATCGTTTCGTCCGCGAGCGCGAAGAATCCGCTCCGCAGCGCGCCTACCAGGCTCACCAGATCGCTGGTGCTGTTGATCGCGCGGAGCAGATTGAGCACGTCGAATATTTCCTGCTGGGAGTAAAACGCGTGGCCGCCGACCAGGTAATAGTCGAGACCATACTTCCGCAGGGCTTCTTCGTACACGTCGACGTTGGAGAGGGCCCGAAACAAAATTGCCATGTCGCCCAGCTTCGCGGCACGGGCGGCCGGCCGGCCCGACTCGGCCGCTTTGGCATCCCAAACGATCGCGGGGCGGCCATCGATCACGGCCCGCAGGCGCCGCGCAATCCAGTCGGCCTCGCGGCGGCGCAGCGTATCGGCATTCTCCTTGACATGCTCGCGGGCGGGTGCCCACAGAAACTCGACCGCCGGCGTCGAGCTGACCTGGCTGCGGGCGGCTCGCAGCGGTTCGTAGCCTTCGCCCAAGTCATCCCAGAAGAGCGCGTTGACGAATTCTAAAATTGCCGGCTGACTGCGAAAATTCTTTGTCAGCGATTGCCGGCCTTCGCGCGGCGTTTGCTCGCGCACGCGGCGAAAGACGCGAGCATCGGCGCCGCGGAAGCGATAGATCGATTGCTTGTAATCGCCGACGAAAAACAGCTTGCCTGCGGCGAATCCTTCGCCGCACAACGCCGCCACGAGCTCGACTTGCAGTGGGTCGGTGTCTTGAAACTCGTCGACGAGCAACAGTTGGATTTGCGACGACAGCCGGTCTTGCAGCGCGCCGTGTCTCGGATCGGTAAGTAGAGCTCGCGTTTGCTGCAGCAGGTCGTTGAAGTCCAACGCGCCCATCTCCTGCTTTCGTCGACTGTACTCGCGCCGCACGCCATCGGCGATGCCGAGCATTTGACCGCCAACGACGGCCGACCAACGCGCCGCCAGCGGATCGAACGACACCAGCGGCAGCAGTTCGCCAATACGTTCTCGCAGTTTTCCAGCGGCGTGCTTGAACCGTTCAAAAGCGACGGGACTGGCCCAAGTCCGCGCAGTGCCGCCGCCTTGAACCTTGGCGTTTTCTTGGATGGCGTTCAGATCTGCTCGCAACCGCGCGCCGGCAACTGGCAACCGATCGAGCGACGCGAGCTTCTCGAGCAGCACCGCGCGCCGCTCGCGCATCGTCGCGTTATCGATCGTCTCGTTTTCCAAGAGTCGCAAAATCTCGTGGCTGGCAGAGCAATGCGCCACCTGCCGGCCGATTTCCGGCAACACCGATTCTCGATGAAATTCCAGCCACCGCGCCACCTGTTCGTCCGGCCCGATTTGCAGCCAGCGTTCGAAGTCCTCCGCCGTGCCCTGCAACACGAACGTTCGCAGCGCGAAGCGCAGCGAGTCCAGGCGGAAAGCGGCCGCAAGCTCCATGAGACGCGGGTCTTGTTGGGCCACCAAACGGCGCAGCTCGTCGTCGATCGCTTCTGACAACAGCGTGTCGGACTGTGATTGTTCGAGCACCTCGAACCGCGGATCGACGCCGGCCTCGACGGCGCGCGCTCGCAACAGCGCCGCGCAAAACGAATGGATCGTGCTGATCCGTGCGTTGTCCAACCCGCGCACCAGCACCGCCCAATAATCGGCGTCCCCGGCGTCGGCCGCCAGCAGCCGTTCGTGGCATTGGGCCCGAATGCGGTCCCGCATTTCGCGCGCCGCGCGTTCGGTGAAGGTGATCGCGACCAGCCGCCCCAGGTCCTCCGCCTGCAACGATTGCGGCTGGCCAGGTCTGAAATACGACAAGAACCGCTCCGTGAGCGCGAATGTCTTTCCGCAGCCGGCGCCGGCCGATAACGCCACGGAAACCTGGCGCGTTTCGATGGCGAGTTGTTGCTCGCGCGTCCAACGGGTTTGATCGACCTGCTTCGCGGGGGACGTGGCGACCTTCACGGCGAGTCCTCCCGCGGAGGTTGCCATGATTTCTCCAAAGACCGCACCTGATTGACCCGGCAGACCGTGCTATAAGGACAGTAGCTTGTGCACCGATCATCGGCGCTGGCCATGGGAAATTGGCCGCGCCGTATTCCTTCGACCAACGACCGCACGCGCAACTTCAACTCGGAGCGTAATGTCTCCCAGTCGGGATTGATTGCAAGTTCCCCGTCGTCGTTCGTGTGAAACTTGATGACCTCCTTGTATCCCTGGTCGCTGACGTGCCAGTAGGCCGCGCGCAGCGGCACCGCGTCCCTGCCGGTCAGCAACTGCTCAGCCGCCAGCGCATAAAGGGGCAACTGCAACAAGTAACCGTCCGACACCGCGTTGAGTCGCGCGCGATCCCATCGGCCGCTCTTGTAGTCCACCACGCTGAAGACCGTTTGACCCGCCATTTCTCCGATGTCGATGCGATCGATGCGGCCCGAAAACCGGATCGTTTCCGGCCCACACTCAAGCGCGAACGGCTCGGGCGAAGACAAGTCGTCTTCGTCGTCGGTCGGCGTAACGTCGTCATTGCCGCGCTGCGGGCCGAAGCCAACCTCGAAATACGCGGGCCGAGGGGGCGCGGACCACGTCTGCCACTGGGCATCGTACCTGGCGTGTTGCTGGCGATAATCGCCCAACCATGCGGTGACCTGGCGGGCGTCGATTTCCAACAAGCCGTTCTTCAAGGCCTCGTCCCCGCGCAGCCGCCCGAGCAGCTCTTCGACAATCGAACCGACCTCTGCCAGGAATTCTTCCCCGGTCTGTTCGGCGGGCGAGCATGGCGCGCCGGCGCGCCGGTTGAATCGCCGATGCGCCTCCGACAGCACCCAGTGAAGTATCCGTCCGCGGGCCAGGTAATCCACTTCCAAGGCCGGCTCATCGAGAGGCTCCAGCTCGAGCACGCTGGCCAGGAAGAAGTGATAGGGGCAGCGTGCATACTGCTCGAGTTGACTGGGACTCCAGCAGCGATCTGAACCAAAGCGGGCGCGTAGCGTCCGGCCGGCGGGCGCCGAGGGCAAGATGCCCTCGTACGGCCCGAACGATGCACCGCGTCGACGAGCTTCGCAGACTTGCAATCCGGCCACGATATTGGCGGCCGACGTCGCCGTGGACGGGTGTCCATACAATCGGGCCAGCATGTCGCCGTCGCCCGACAATGCCTGCGCCACGGCGCGGACCCGAAAATCTCGCGGCGAGAACACGTCGTTCGACGCGGGCACGCTCGTCAATTCCGGCTGTTGGCTCCGCTTTGCCTTCCCCGCGCCGAGTGCCAGCTCCACCTCGGTCAGGTACGGACTCGGCGAAAGCGGCTGGCCCGACTGCTCCAAGGCCGGATAGCTGAGCACCAGTCGTCGCGTGGCGCGCGTGATAACCTCGTAGAACAGCAACATCTCGTAGCCCCGGCGGTCGGCATGCGGCACCAGGGGCAGGCCGGCCGCGGCGAGCTGGCGCGTTTCGGCCTCGCTGTAGATACAGTCCTCACGGTGCGACGATGGAAACGCCTGCTCCGACAATCCGGCCACAAACACATAGGGGACCGACAGATTGCGGGCATTCTCCGCGGGCAACACGCGGACACATCCCGTCTCATCGCACACTCGCGGCGACGGCTCGCTGCGAAACAATTCCAGCAGTTGCTCGTAAAATTCTCGACGCGAAACCAAGGCGGGCTCTTCGCCCAACCAGCGCGAAAGGTGATCTCGAGCGTGCAGCGCGGCCACCAGTTGTTGCCACACGACTTGTTGAAAAGAGGCGCCAGGCGTCGGGTCGATCACGTCCGCCTTGAACATGCCCGTTGCTTCGGCCAGGCTCGTGATGGCGGCGGACCACCCCGTGAGCGTCGCGCGCTGGGGCAGGTCATCGAGCACGCGGGCCATGCGCGTCACGAGCGGCAGCGCTAACGTCGCGAGCTTGGAAAGCGCTGCCCGCCGCTGGGACGGTCGGGCAACGTCGGCCGTTGGAGACGGCTTCGATAGTCGTCGGATGCTGGCGATCAACTTCTCCCGGCCCGAGGGAATCTGCAGGTGATGCACGAGTCGCTCCGCCGCGGCCGTCGCGCGACCGTCGTTCCATTCGGGCCAGCCGGGCCGGAAGTAATTGTGCGCGAGCACTCGCGGCACCTGGCGGAACGGCCAATCTTCCAGGTCGAGCCGCAGCCATGACAACAGCGCCGACGTGATAGGCTCGCGTTCTAATGGCGGATGCGCGCCAATCGACACGGGAATGCCGAACTGGCCGAACACTTCTTGCACCCGATCCGCCGTGTCATGCAACGAGCGGAACACGACGAGGATATCGCCAGGCGGCACGCGCTCGCCTGGGCAATCGCTGTCGCCCCGGACGATAAGTTGCTTGATGCGGTGCGCGAGCAACTCGACTTCGTGCGTTACGCCCGCGGCCGGCACGATCTCGATGCCACAGGCATCGCCGGCCACGGCGCTTTCTCGCTGTTGAAAAATTGGGACAGGCACCTCGCGGACATCGCTTTTGACGGATTTCGCTTGATCTGGCTCGGAGCCAGTCTCATTTTTCAACGGCCTGCGATGGCGGGGATTGACGAACACCTGGCGCTCCAAGTGATCCATGGCCGGCCACGCCGTGGCGCGCGGCTCCATGTGCTCCAGGACGACATGCGGATAGCGCAGCCGCAATTGGTCCACGGTCTTTGTCGTTTTGGCAAACAGCCCGCCGCGCCGAAGATCGGGGTCCAATGTAAGGCTGATCGTGAGCGACTCCACGTGGGTCGCAAGGATTTCAAGAATATCATGTTCCGTGCGCGTGAAGTCGGTGAAGCCGTCAACGAACACGTGCTGCAACCGCTCGAACGGCTTTCGCTGACCCTCCCGCAATACGGCCCGTGCCGACCAAAAACGTCCTTGCGCATCGTACAGGTCGTGTTCGGTCAACAGTTGCTGGTAGCGACTATAGAGATGGCACAGTTCGCGGTCCTTCTCGGCCGCGCGGTCGCGGCAAGCCTTGTGCAGTTCCTCCGGCCAGATTTCCAACCGCTTCAATTCCTGAATGAACTCGACCAGCAGATCGAGGAAACCACTGGTATGGGAGATGGGAGCGAAATAGCGGATCGCGCCCCGCTCAACCGATTCGCGAACCAACCGCCGCAGGATCTGGCGGGCCAACGGCTGGCCGATGGGCCGAATTTCGAGCGGTGAAGCCTCGAGAACCAGGCGGCCGAACTGATCGAAGGTCAGGCAGTGGGGACTGAAACAGCCCGCAAGAGGGCCACTGGGCAGCTGCCGCCGGATCTCGCCAACGGAGCGCTGGGTCGGACTCAACCACAAGGCCGCGCCCACGGGTCCGTCCGCCAGCACTCGACGGTAAACGTCCAGTAAACGGTGCGTTTTCCCGCAACGGGCCGGGCCGGCAAGAATGGTAATTCCCCGAAACATGCCCCCAAGTCTCGATTGGTCCATGGCGAAAAGACTCGCCGAGGCGTCCTAACGCATGAAGTGGACAAATGGTTACTATAAGACTTGCATCGGTGCAGGACCAGTCCCGCGCGCGATCGGGTGCGTCGCGACCAAAGAGCAGTCGAGCCAATGCAAGGTGCTGGCCGCGCGAAAATGAAACTGAAAAACGCGAGAATTCCTGTTTGACAGTCATTTGGCGAGGCATTAAATTACATCCATCTATTGCAGGGCCCTGCATTTGCAGCGCGCCCCGATGGAGACAGAGGCGTTCATCATTTTCTTCATTGTTTTCCTTACCCCAAGGAGGTGACGTATGGTCACCAAAGCGAAGGCACGAGGCTTTACCCTCGTCGAGCTGCTGGTGGTAATTGCCATCATCGGCGTGTTGGTCGCGTTGCTGTTGCCAGCCATCCAAGCCGCGCGTGAAGCGGCCCGGCGCAACGCGTGCCAAAACAAACTGAAGCAAATCGGGTTGGCGATGCTGAATCATGAAAACACGTACAAGAAGTTCCCCCTCTTGACTTGGGGAACGTACGCCTCGAACGTGGGCGAGCCCAACGGCGTGCCGCCGACCAACGCGCTGGGGTTCGTTTACAACGTTTGGAACACAACCCCCGGCAACGTTTCGTACTCCGGCGCCAACGGCGTGGCTGGCTACAGTTGGATGGTGCGCTTGCTGCCGGCCTTGGAAGAAGGCGTGACCTACACCAACTTGAGCAATATGTCCAAGAGGTTCGCTTACCCCGCGTTTTCCGTCACGGGCGGCACGGGAACCGGCACGGCCAAGGGCCCCGGCCTGCGTTTTCAACAGGGCGGCACCAACAATCTGCCCTGGCTGCGGCATTTCTCCACGATCGACCTGGACCAGATCCGTTGCCCGAGTTTCGCCGGCGACTCGTTGGCGACCGCCACGTTTCCCGGGTGGAACCAATGTCAGAGCACCATGATGCCCGACAATTCCAACCTTACGTCCGGTGGTGGCAATGGCCCGGCGGCGCCTTGGGGCGTTACGATCACGAACTATAAGGCCATGGCCGCTACGCATATGGGCTGCATGCAGGACCCCGGTCTGCTAGGCATGAACCCGATGTTTGCCGAGCTGCCCAACGGCGTAATCGTTCCACCGGCTACCAACTCCAGCACAGGCACCGCGATTCGCTCCATCATCGATGGCACCTCAAAGACCATTGTCATTGTCGAATCCAAAGAGCAACGCTATTCCTCGTGGTATGACGGAACGGCGTCGTGGGTTACGGCCATACCGCTCGGTAGCGCGCCCTTGACCAACCAGAGTCCCCAGCAGCAGCAGCCGGCACAGCCGTATCGCACGATGCCGGCGGCGACCGCCGCGGACAAAACGTATTTCTGGAGAATGGTGGATGGCAGCGTGACCGCATTGAACTATGGTCCCAAAGTCGTCGGCCAGAACTTCTATACCATCGGAACTCCGCCGTTGAAATCGGGGGTGTTCACAGAATGGGGATGGGGCCCCAGCAGCGATCACTCGGGCGGCATTGTATTGCACGCTTTTGGTGACGCGCACGTGCAAGGCATTGAGGAGTCTATTGATCCCACGCTGTACATTCAGTTGTGCACCAAGGCAGGTAAGGAACCCGCGTCCGTGCCCGAGTAGTCCCGCGAAGGCGTCGCTTCGCGCGACTTGCCTGACTTAAGGCCACAAAAACTGACTTCGACAGGCTGCTTCGGACACAAATCCGGCGCAGCCTGTTTTGCTTGATACCCGCACACGGTTGCCAACGCTAAGGAGCGCCTATGTCCGACGACATGCCCATTGAGATCGATTGTCAAACCGTGGCGGTTAAGCTCCGCGACGACGAGAAATTTGTGCTCTTGGATTGTCGCGAGCCGGATGAGCACGCCATCGTGAGGATCGCGGCGGCGCGACTGCTGCCGATGAGCCAACTGGCCGCGCGGCTTGGCGAGCTCGAACTGCTCAAAGATCGCCAGATCGCCGTGCACTGCCATCACGGCGGCCGCAGCCTGAAAGTGGCAAATTGGCTGCGCAGCCAGGGCTTTGCCAAGGCCCAAAGCATGGCCGGCGGCATCGATGCCTGGGCCCTGGAAATTGACCGTTCCCTCGCGAGATACTAGCGGTGCTCATGGGCCGAAGGTCCACAGATGACAAGGCAGCACGAACACTGCCACCCTTCGACTTACAATGTCCAGCCCGCGCGATACTCGCGCTTGATGAGCGGCTCGGCCGCCGGACAATTCACAGCTTTCGCGTGCATCGCGTCCCACTCGATGCGCTGGCCGGCGCGCAAGGCCACGTTGCCCAACAAAACGGCCTCTGTAAGCACGGCGGCGAAGTCAAAATTGGCCAAGGTGCCCCCGCCATGACCCTTGCAGGCGGAAATCCATTCGAGATGATGCGCGATTTCGTTCATGGATTGCGGCGCCGACTGCAACTGGGCAAACTTCTCGCGGGGCAGCAGCACGAACGAACTGCCGAAGTCGTCCAACGCGTAGAGCCGTCCTTTCTCGCCTACCAGCAGCGAGCCGTTAGGGGTGATGCGCTCGCCGACCAGATCTTGCGGCGGTTTCTTGCCGCCGTCGTACCAGGTCAGTTTCACCGGCGGCAACTTGCCACGCTGGGGAAACTCGTAGCGCACGATCGACCACTTGGGGGCGCTTTCAAGGTTGCCGCCGGACGACTCGGCCTCGACAGACGTCGGGTAGCCGAGATCGAGCGCCAGGAACGCCATGTTCAAAATGTGACAAGCCATGTCGCCCAGCGCTCCGGTGCCAAAATCCCACCAGCCGCGCCACACGAACGGCACATAAGCCGGATGGTAGGGCCGCGCCGGCGCCGGGCCAAGCCACAAGTCCCAATCCAAATGCTCGGGCACGGCGGGCGACGCGCGCGGGCGATCGATGCCTTGCGGCCAGATCGGCCGATCGCTCCAGGCATGAACTTCTCGCACCAGGCCAATCGTTCCGGCCTTCACCAGCTCGACGGCGCGGCGCAACCCGACGTGCGAACTGCCCTGCGTGCCCATTTGCGTGGCCACTTTCGATTCGGCGGCCACAGAGCGCACGACGCGGGCCTCGTGAACCGAGTGCGTGAGCGGCTTTTCGCAATACACGTGCTTGCCCAGCTTCATCGCCGAGACGATAGCGGCGGCATGACAATGATCGGGCGTGCTGATGACGACCGCTTCGACGTCGCGGCCTTCGTCCAACAGTTTGCGGAAATCGCGATATCGTCGCGCTTTGGGAAATCGCGCGAAGGCTTCGGCGGCGCGCTTCTGGTCAACGTCGCACAGTGCGACAATGTGCTCGCTGGCGACGTTGGCCAGATTGCTCGCGCCTTGGCCGCCGGCGCCAATGATGGCCACATTCAGCTTCTCATTCGGCGAGCTGGACGCCACGGCCGAGCGGCTGGTCCAAAAGCCCACGCCGGTCCATACCGCGGCGGCGTGTACCGATCGCCTGATCAACGCGCGGCGGCTGAAAGGTTTGGGCATCGGCCTGGTAAAGCGCGCTTTAGCGCGAGCTCTTGGAGTAGGGATTGAGATGCAGCTTCGAGTTGATTTCGGCCTTCAACCGCTGGAGCACGGACTGCTTGTCGGTGGCCTGCAAAATTCGCGTCACGACGGCCTTGGGGGCCTCGCCGCCCCAGGACGCGCCGTGCTCGAAGTAGTACTTGGCAGCCTGGCCCACAATGTACGAGCCGTAACCCGCCGCCGCGCCTTGCGGCAGCGCCGTGAGCACGGTTCCCGAACCGAACGTCAGTCCCTTGAAGAGCGATGCCGCCAGGTGCGTGGCCATCTCGCCAAGCATGACCCAACCGGCCGCCTTGAGGATCGACTCGATCAGCCGCCGCGCGTTGGCCCAGGTCAGCGACATGCCATACACGTGCGCCAAGGTCACAACCATGGTCGCGTCGACGGCGCTTCCGCCGATCACGTCCACCGCCGGCAAAGGCGTGAGCGCGACGCCGATCGACTTCATGGCCGCGTAGCTCCAAATGATCGCGCTGGCCTGCTCGTCGCGCATGCGAACTTTCAGGGCTGCGATCCGGTCGCTCTTGTCGGCGGCGTACATGGCGGCGTTGAGGGCCAACAGCGACTTGCCGTCGCGGTCGAGCACCTCCAGGATGCGGGCCTTGAGCGTCTCCACTTGCGGCGGCCCCTGGCGATATTCGCTGCGCGTCGACCCGTCGGGCGATTCGATCATGTATTCGCGGGGCAGGGGATCGGCCGCGGTTTCGATGACGTCGTCCGGCGCGACAATTCCCCGCAGCCGGCTGTCCGACAGGGCCGCGGTGAGCTGCACGCGTTGCTCGCGCGTGTAATTGTCGATCTTGTTGAACACCAGGATCAACGGCTTGTGGCTGGCCGCCAGTTGCCGCAGCGCCGCGTACTCGGCATGGTTCAGATCCGAATCGGTGACGAACAGGATCAAGTCGGCGCGGCTGGCCGCGTCGCGGGCCATCTCGGCCCGCTGGGCGCCGTCGACTTCGTTGATGCCCGGCGTGTCCAGCAAAACAACCTGGGACCACTCGAATCCCGGCACGCAGTAGCCACATCCGCTCCACGACGCGCTCCAGACTTCCCTGGTCCAGCCACCACGAACGTCGACTTCGGCGACCGCCTTGCCGACCAGCGCGTTGATCAGGGCGGACTTGCCCGTGTCGATCTCTCCAAACAGCACGATCTCGACGCGGCCTTCTTCCAGCTTCTTCGAGATCGCCTCCAGATCGGCCAGCTCCTTGGCCAGCGCCGCTTTCTCGGCGTCGCTGCAGCCGGCGAATTGCTCGATCGCGTGCCGCACGCTGGCCATGGCGTCGACGTAGTCTTGATCGTGCCGCGGGCGGCTGCCCTCTTCAGGGCCTGGCTCCCGCGCTCTAGCGTCGCTCGAGGTCATGATTGCCTGGCTCCGAACCGCGCGATGCCGGCTTTGACCAGCTTGGCCAATTCCTCGGGCCGCGTAACCCGGTCCCACTGGGCCCGCGCCAGGCTGGCCCAGCCGGTTTGCGGAGCGCGCATTTCGTTGCGAAAGTACTCGATGAACACGTTGCCGATCCAGCGTGTCACCAGCACTTGCACGAGCCCCTGCAACAGTCCGCCGGTGATGGTGCCCACGCCCGGCACGGTCTTCAGTAGCGAGGCAATGCCGCTGGCTGCAACCGGCGCGGCGACCTGGGCGCCCGCCACGGAGACGAGCTGCTTGCCCAATTCGCCCAACAAGCGACTGACCGTGTCCAGGTCGATCTTTTGCCGATAGACGCGGGCCAATTGCAGCACCATGTGGGACGTGATTCCCAGGCCGGCGGCCAGATCGATCACCGGCAGGGGGCTAAGCGCGGCGGCGGCTCCGGCCTGCCACATCGATCGATCCACGATCTCGGCGGCGTGCCGGTCGAGCTCCGTCTGCACCTGGGCCTTGGCCTCGGCCACTAATCCTCGCGATTGCAAGAGCAGATTGGCCAACAGCAGATCGCGGCCGTCGCGCGTCACAATCGCCCGCATGCGATCCGCCAGGGCCCGAATGTCGCTGTCGACTTCGACGGTTTCTTCGCATTGCGATCCGTCCGGCAACACGCGCGTGCGCAGGCGGGCGCCCGGCCGAGCCCGCAGGGCCACGACGTTTTCGCGCGGCACGAAGCGGCCCACCTGCTCGGCGACTTGCCGCAAGAGAAGGTCTCGATCCGCCGGCCGGTACCAATCCTCTTTGTTCAAACACAGCAGGATCGGCTTTTCCATCGCCGCAAGCGTTTCGAGAAATGCAAACTCGAAGTCCTTAAGCGCGCCGTCGGTGACGAACAGCACCAGGTCGGCGTCGCGCGCCACGCGCTTGGCCAGTTCTTCGCGTTGACTGCCGTTGATCTCGGCCAGGCCCGGCGTATCGACCAGCACCACCTGGTCCGAGCCGGGCCAGGGGATCTCGTTTCGCGTGACGGTCGTGCCACCCTTGGGATCGGTGCGAAAGACGTCGCGGCCGGCCAAGGCGTTCAACACCGACGACTTGCCGCCCGAGACGGTGCCAAAGGCCACGATTTCGAGCGTTTGCTTTTCGAGCTTGTCTCGCAGCGCTTCCAGCGAGCGTCGGATGGGCTCGCGCGTTTCGGGGCTGAGCGAACCGTCGTCGGCCAGAGTCTGGCTCGCGGCCAACTGGGTCTGAATCTCGGCCTGCTGCTCGCGGCGCGACATCTGGCTCGGATTGCGGGCCTCGGCCGCTCGACGACGGGTTTTTGCTGCCGAATTCGACGCTAACGACCAGATGGCCCACACGGCCAATACGGTAAAAGCCGCGGAGCTGAAACCCACCACGGCCAGATAGACATAGCCCCAGATGGGTCCGAAGCCACTGGCTCGCTCGTAT
The DNA here is from genome assembly GCA_041497975.1 of Planctomycetia bacterium. Lineage (GTDB taxonomy): Bacteria > Planctomycetota > Planctomycetia > Pirellulales > PALSA-1355 > PALSA-1355. The sequence continues at coordinate 24,540 of JBGQHN010000016.1, forward strand.
TCTTCGAGCACCGTGGGCACGAGCGACCGCAGAAAATAGCCGGCCGCCGCCAGGGCAACGAGTAACAGCACGAGCGAGATTTTTCGATTCCAAACCATTATTTGCCCAGGCCAACGTCGCGCATCGCGCCACCGTAACCCGTGTATTCTACCCCCGGGGGCGACCGCGGCACCAGAACAGCCAGGCCGCTGGAAGCGGCCGTATTCACGTTCTCGCCAAAGTCTCTGTCTTGCAGCACCAACTAGTTTTCGTAGAACTAGATGACCTCTTGGCACTCCTGGCTCTTCCCGCGAGAAAACCGTGATGAAAATTACCGCTATCGAAACCCACGTTTGTCACGCCCGCATGCGCAACTGGATTTTTGTCAAAGTGCTGACCGACCAGCCCGGGCTGTGGGGGTGGGGTGAAGCGACGCTTGAATGGCACACCCGCGCCGTAGTCGGCGCCGTCGAGGACATCGCCCAGTTGCTCGTCGGCGAGGACCCGACGCGCATCGAGCACCTGTGGCAGATGATGTATCGCCAGCACTTCTGGCATGCCAATGGCATCGTGCGCGGCACGGCCGTAAGCGGCATCGATATCGCGCTGTGGGATATCTTGGGAAAACTTCACGAAGTTCCCTGCCACAAGCTGTGGGGCGGACCGGTGCGAGATTTCATCCGCACGTACTGTCACCTGGGCGGCGGCCGCATGGAAGATTTTTACGTCGTCGATCCGGCCGACGCGAAGCGCTTCGGCGAATTGGCCGCGCGCGCCGTCGACGAAGGCTTTACCGCTTTCAAGTCGATGGCGGTGCCGCCCACGATGCCGATTGAAGGATTGCGCCCGGTGCGCTATGCCGAGGCCTGCGTGCGGGCGATGCGCGACGCGGTGGGCGAGAGCATCGACATCATGGTCGACTGCCATGCGCGGCCGTCGCCGCGAATGGGCCTGGTGATGGCCAAGGCGCTCGAGCCGTTTGGGCTGTATTGGTTCGAAGAGCCGTGCTGGCCGGAGAGCGTGGCGGGCCTGGCCGAAATCCAACGCGCGGTGACGACGCCGATCGCGACCGGCGAACGGCTGGTGAGCCAGCATGCGTTTCGCGAACTGTTGGAGGCGCGCGCTTGCAGCGTCATTCAACCCGACGTGACCCACTGTGGCGGATTGAGCGAGGCCCGCCGCATCGCGGCCATGGCCGAAGCCTATCGCCTGACCATCGCGCCGCACAATCCGCAGGGCCCGGTGAGCACGGCAGCCTCGCTCGAGTTCGGTTTCGCGACGCCCAGCTACCTGATCTGCGAAGCGGTGCACCTCGACGTGCCCTGGCGAGGCGACGTAGTGCGCGAGGGCTTTACGGTCGAACCGCGCGGCCGGATCGTGCGGCCCGGCCAGCGGCCGGGACTGGGAATCGAGATCGACGAGGCCGAAGTCAAGAAACACCCTTTCCAGCAGGAGATTCTGCAGCGCGAATTTTACGCCGACGGCGCCGTGGGCGATTGGTAGAGAGCATTGCCGGCAGCTTTGTGCTTCGTCGACGCCAACAGTGGCCTGACAATTCGCGCTGACAGTCGGCGTATTCACCTGCTAGGCTCGTGTCATCGAGCCATCTGTGAACGGTCGTTCACCGCTTAGTTCGAAAAAACTTTTCGACCGCGGGTATTTTGCGGGGCCGGACCAGTTGGGCCGGTATCCGATGGGCCCGCCGCTTTTTGCACGCTCCTTTGTTAGAGCGCGCCCGAAGCGGCGGGCTTTTTTTGTCATTGCACTGATTGGAGACATTGGACATGGATCCCGAGCATCGCCCCTCGGACGACGAAAGCGGTCACGAAGCCGCGCCGCCGGAAGAGCCCGAACAAGGTTTCAAGCCGGAGGAACCGCGTGGCCGCGACTCCGTGGCGCCGAGCGACAACGCAATAGCCGAGCAACCGGCTACAAGCGACACGGAGGCTGGCGCGCGGCAGGCGGATACTTTTACCGACCACCGTCCGATCGCGCAAGAAAAACACGACGAACCGCCGAGAACAGACGTCGAGATGCAACCTGACTTAATCGAAACGAACGATCAGCCAGCGAGAGGCGCGGGTCGCGTTGCGCCGAACGAGTCAGCGGTCGAGGACGAACAATCATCGCTCGACGTGCCGCCGGACATGTCCTTGGTCGATCGACCCGTCGAACCCACGACGAGCGAAATCGCCACGCCACCGTGGACCAGCGCGGACTTTTCGACGTTCGACGCCACGACCGGTGACGGTGTGGACGCCGGGCTCGGGCCGCAAACGGGAGAGGAACCGGCAAATAGTCCATCGGCGGACAGTCAGTTCTCGGTGGGCGACGACGGCGCCAGTCAGTTCGGCGCTGGCGCGATTGATCCGGGTTTTTATGTGGGCGGTTTTGGCGACCCCCGAATGGATTCGGGTTTTTATGTGGGCGGTTGTCCCGACTCTCCAAGCGAATCTGATGATGGGCACGTCCGCGATCTGCTGCATCGGTGGAATGAGCAAAAATCAGGTCGGTTGCTTCGACAACTGAGCGACAGCGACGCAACACCGACCAACGCGGGCGTGGCGGATTCGGCTGCCGACTTGAGCCCGCGCTCACAGGCTTTGCTGGATGCCACGTCCGATGGCGGACCGCCGTTGGCGCGGCCCATCGTGCTTGTACGGCAGTTGGACGAGCAGCTTCAAAAGATGATCGAAGACGCGCTGGCGGCCGTTGCCGCACGCGACGCAAAGACGGTGGACGAAGTTGCCGAGGCGAAGGTGGACCATGCGTTCTGGGTCCGCGCGTGCCAGGAGCGGGCCGTGTGGCGGTGAATTGGGCGCGGCACCGGTGCTCATGCTAACGCGCAATAACGAGAGATTTGTGAAATAGATTTCACTAAACAAATCGCGGACAACCGGCGGGCGTTGATCGCGGATATCATCCGCCGCGTCGAACAGTCGCTCGAACCTTTCGCCTTTGCGCTCGATTGGTTCCTGGCCGATCTATTTCGCGGCAGGCTTCCGATGAACTGGCGCGACCGGTGGCATGCTTTTGTCGCCGAGCAGGCGGAGCACGGATTTTTCGTGGAGCCGCAAAGTGTCCGCGAGCTGGAAGCGTGGATCGAGGCCTGGGCCCGATATTGCGGCCTGCTGCCACTCGCGGTGCAACCAACGGCCGAGGAACAGCCAAGGAACCAGCGCGTTGTCCGACGACTGACCGCGACGAGGCCAACCCAGCAAGCGATCCAGGAGCAGTTTTTCGACCAGCAGCTCGCGGCCGCCGAGGGTTACCTCGGCGAATTAGAACGCTTGCTCGACGCACTCGGCGCACGACTCGACGCGGCCAAGATCGGCGAAACAGTCGACGTCGACACTCAGGCCGATCAAGTCGAAGAGCTTATCTGGCGCTACCACGACGCGCTGGAAAGCGCGCGCGATGCCTGGCTGCGCGATGATCTATCCGGTGAAGCCAACGCGCGACTGCTCAGCTTGCGGACTCCGGCGACATTCGGACTGCCGCTGTTCCTTGACGATCAGCAAGCGGAGCGGGCCAGACGGCAAGAAGCCCGCATCAGTGGACGGCTGCGCGCGCGGAATGTCACCATGGACCGAATCGTCGCTGGAATGAAC
>JBGQHN010000017.1:0-26887 GCA_041497975.1 Planctomycetia bacterium
CGACTGCTGGCTTTCACCCGAAGCGGAGCTAGGACAGGCAGTGACATCTATACATTCTCGCTGGAGAACGGCGGCGCTGTGCGACCATTAATTCAGACCGAGTTCATCGAGGCGTTTCCGGCGTTTTCTCCCGATGGCCGCTGGTTGGCGTACCATTCAGACGAGAAGGGCCGACGGGAGGTGTTTGTTCAGCCCTATCCACCCACGGGCGCCAAGCGGCAGGTTTCTGACGAGGGGGGTTCCCAGCCCCGCTGGTCTGCCAAGGGCGATGAGATCTTCTACCGCAATGGCCCAAAGCTGTATGCGGTACCGATTGAAACCGAGCCGGCGTTCAAGCCGGGCCACCCCAAGCTTCTGTTTGAAAAGCCCTTCGTCGAAACGGCCACCCGCAGCGACTACGACGTCGCCCCCGACGGCGAGCGATTCGTCTTAATTGAGTTGAACGAAGAAGAGACTGCGCGAAAACCGGTCCACCAGCTCACCGTCGTCCAGAATTGGTTTGAGGAATTAGAGCGGCTTGTTCCCAAAGACAGGAGCAAATGACTGGGCAGGCCCTCTAGACCGCTCTAGAAAAGTTTGAACGACATCCAGTCACCACGCAATGATTCAAACTGACCGCAAATGGGCGACGGCTGATTAAGGGGGCCAGCTCAGGTCCGTACCCAGGCCGACGCCGCGCGTCGCCACGTCTAGAGGATCAACGCCGGCGAGTCTGCCTTCCCGTCCACGTGATTCTTAGCAAGCGGTTCACAGCCGCCAGTTGTCGGCCAGCGCGGCGCCTTTTTGCACGCACACAATGCCGTCGCGGATAACGGCCTGGGGCGTTTCTTCGCTGGTCTCGACGTGTTTTTCGTTGGCGATGCGCACGTTGCGGCCAATCCGGCAATTCTTGTCGATAATGGCGCCTTCGATGACGCTTCCGGCCCCAATGCCCACCGGCGGCAAACCGCTTTGGGCGGCTTGCAGTGCTTCGTCGGCCGTTTCGTACTCGTCGCTGCCCATCACGATCGAGTTGCGAATCGTGACGTCGCGCTCGATGCGGCACCGCAGTCCGATGACGCTGTTTTCGATCACCGTGCCTTCTTCAATGGCGCATCCGTCGGCGATCAGGCTGTGGCTGACCGTGACGCCGTCCAGGCGCGAGGGAGCCAGAAAGCGCGCCCGGGTGTAAATCGGAGCCGTTGCCGACGCCAGGTCAAACGGCCGGTCTTTCGCGGCCAATGCCAGGTTCGCGTCATAGAACGAGCGAATCGTGCCGATGTCTTCCCAATAGCCGTCGAACAAGTGCACCTGCACGCGATGGGTGCGCGTGGCCGCCGGAAAAATCTCGCGGCCAAAATCGTGGTAGTCCGTTTTGGTCAGCAGTTTGACCAAAGCCACTCGATTGAACAAATAAATGCCCATGCTGGCCAGACAGTCGCGGCCGCGGCTCTGGACGCCGTGCCGGTCGATCCAGGCCGGGTCCATGCGCACGATGTCGATCTCCTTGTCGGACTGCGGCTTCTCCAAGAACCCCGCGACCCGGCCGCTGTCGTCGACGCGCATCAAGCCCATGCCGCGGGCTGTTTGCCGGTCAACCGGCATGGCGGCGATCGTGACATCCGCCTTGCTCTCGAGATGCGTGGCCATCATCTCCTCGAAATTCATCCGGTAGAGCTGATCGCCCGAGAGAATCAGCACGTGCTCGTAATCGGCCTGGTCGATGTAGCGCAAGTTTTGCCGCACGGCGTCGGCGGTGCCTTGATACCAGGTGGCGGCGTCGAGCGTTTGCTGAGCGGCCAGAATTTCCACGAACCCGGCGCTGAACTGGTCGAACGTGTAGGCTCGGCGGATGTGCCGATGCAGGCTGACCGAGTTGAATTGTGTGAGCACGTAAATGCGGTTCAGCCCGCTGTTGATGCAATTCGAAAGCGGAATGTCGATCAAGCGATACTTGCCGGCCAGGGGAACCGCCGGCTTCGAGCGATACTTCGTCAAGGGATAGAGCCGCGTTCCGCGACCGCCACCGAGCACCAACGTAAGGACCTTCCGCATCGAGACTCCTTACCCGAACGCCATGGCGCGCGCCGGGCCGATTCGCTGTTTGCCTGGGCTTGTTACTTAGTGACGAAATTGACCATCCGGCCTGGAACCACGATAACCTTCACAACTGTTTGACCGGCCAACAGCTCGGCAATCCGCTGATCGGCGCGGGCGGCCGCCTCGGTGTCCTCGGCCGAGGCGTCGAGCGGCACGGTGACGCGAGCCCGCAGCTTTCCCTTGATTTGAACCGGCACTTCCACGCTATCTTCGCGGATGGCGGCCGGATCGAAGGCCGGCCAGGGCTCGTAGGTCAGCGTCTGATTGTGTCCGAGCAGTTGCCAAAGCTCCTCCGCGACGTGCGGAGCCAGTGGAGATAGCAAGAGCACGAGTTTTTCCATGGCGACGCGCGGCCGCACGTCACACTTCAAGAAAAAGTTGGTGAACTCCATCAACTTGGCAATCGAGGTGTTGAACGCCATCCGCTCGAGATCTTGAGTCACGCCCTGGATGGTCTTGTGCAACACGCGATTTTGTTCGGCCGTCGGCTCGACGTTTTGGACCGTGGAGTTCAGCTCCAGCTGTTCGCTGCGCTCGCTGGTGATCATGCGCCACACGCGATCCAGAAAGCCGCGCACGCCATTGACGCCTTCCATGCTCCACGGCTTGGTGGCTTCGAGCGGTCCCATGAACATTTCGTAGAGCCGCAGGGCGTCGGCGCCGTACTCGCGGACGACGACGTCGGGATTGACGACGTTGCCGCGACTTTTCGACATTTTGTAAGCCCGGCTTTCCAGGCGCACGCCAGGCTGGTCCTTGAGCACGAAGGCATCGCCGGCTTTTTCGGCTTGCTCGAACGAGACGCGCGTGGCGGTAACCGGCTCGCCGGTCGACTTGATCATGGCCTGGCCCTCGTCGTTCTCGTCGACCAGCGCCGCGCCCACCCAGGCGCCGTCCTGCTTGCGATACCCGGTCAATTCCATCTCGCCCAGAATCATGCCCTGATTGACGAGTTTTCTAAACGGCTCCGTGGTGCTCACGGCGCCGCGATCGTAGAGCACCTTGTGCCAGAAACGGGCGTAGAGCAGATGCAACACCGCGTGCTCGGCGCCGCCAATGTAGATATCGACCGGCATCCAGGCTTTTTCGATTTCGCGATCGACCAGCGCCTGCGCGTTTTGCGGATCGAGGAATCTCAGATAATACCAGCACGAGCCGGCCCACTGGGGCATGGTGTTGGTCTCGCGCTTGTATCGCCGGCCATCGATGGTCAGATACAGCCATTCGGCGGGCGCCTGCTCCAAGGGCGGTTCGGGACTGCCGTGCGACTTGAACGCTTTCAGCTCCGGAAGATCCACCGGCAACTCGTCGGGCGGCACGCTGCGCAGCAAGCCGGTCATGCGACCCTGGGAGTCAAGCTCGTGCAGCACCGGAAACGGCTCGCCCCAATAATGTTGCCGGCTGAACAGCCAGTCGCGCAGCTTGTAGTTGACCGCCGCGCGCCCCTGCCCCCGCGCGGCCAGGTCGGCGGTGATCCGCGCTTTGAACTGGGACGTCGACAGGCCGTTGTACGGCCCGGAGTTGATCGCCGTGCCCTCGCCGGTAAAAACCGCCGTGCCGTCCAGCACGGCCTGGCGGTCCACGGATGGGTCGTCGCCCGGATCAACAACCGGCACGATCGGCAAGGAGAATTGCCGTGCGAACTCGAAGTCGCGCGTATCGTGGGCCGGCACCGCCATGATGGCTCCCGTGCCGTAGCTGGCCAGCACGTAATCGGCGACCCAAATCGGCACGGGCCGCGCGCTGACCGGGTTAGCGGCATGCGAGCCGGTGAAAACGCCGGCCTTTTCCTTAGCCAAATCCGTGCGGTCCAGGTCGCTCTTGCGGGCCGCCCGCTCGCAATAGGCCTTCACGGCCGCGGCGTATTCGGGCGTGGTCAATCGCGCGACCAGCGGATGCTCGGGCGCCAGCACCATGTACGTGGCGCCGAAGAGCGTGTCGGGGCGCGTGGTCTCAATTCGGATCGTGTCGTCGCCCGCCGTGCCAGGAAACCCACCGGCCGTTCGTTGGCCGCGCCAGGCGTTGAACTGGGCCCCGGACATTTGTCCCGGCCGATCGGCGCCGGGGGTACCGACGAAAAAATCGACCTCGGCGCCGGTGCTTCGTCCAATCCAGTTGCGTTGCAGAGCCTTGATACCCTCCGACCAATCGAGCGTTTCCAGATCCTTTTCCAACCGGTCGGCATACGCCGTGATGCGCAACATCCACTGCCGCAGCGGCATCCGGATGACCGGATGCCCGCCGCGTTCACTCACGCCTCCGACCACTTCTTCATTGGCCAGCACCGTGCCCAGGGCCGGGCACCAATTGACCGGTGCTTCGGATTGATAGGCCAGACGGTGCGCATCCTGGTAGCGACGAACCGACTCGGGTCCAGCCGCACTCACTTCCGCCGGGATGGGTAGTTCGTCGATCGGCCGGCCGCGCTGCTGCTGGTCATCGAACCAGGTATCGAACAGCACGAGAAAGATCCATTGCGTCCAGCGAAAGTAGGCGGGGTCCGTGGTGGCGACTTCGCGGTCCCAGTCGTAGCTGAAACCGAGCATTTGCAGTTGGCGGCGAAACGTGGCGATGTTCTTTTCGGTCGTGACCCGCGGCGGAGTGCCGGTCTTTTTGGCGTGCTGTTCGGCCGGCAGTCCAAATGCGTCCCAGCCCATGGGGTGCATGACGCTGCGGCCACGCATCCGCTCGAAACGACATAGGATGTCGGTGGCCGTGTAGCCTTCGGGGTGGCCGACGTGCAAACCGTCGCCGCTGGGGTAGGGAAACATGTCCAGCACGTACAGCTTCGGGCCGTGAGGCAGGCGCGGCGCGGCGAAAGTCTTATGCTGCGCCCAATAGTTTTGCCACTTGGGCTCGATGACGGCAGGATTGTAACGCGGCATGACGGGCGATCTGCAAAGCCAAGGGAATCCGAACTCGCCTGGAGGAGTCGCCAGGCGCGACTCGCGAAGCCGAGTAGAAGTACGCGATTCTACTGCCTTGGCGGCAAGCGGCAAAGACTAAGTGGTTGTGCCTAGTCCCACGGGCTCGAGCGGGCGGGAGCGGGATTCTTGAGCGCGGCCAATGCGGCGTCTTCTTCGGCGACGCGAGGCGGCTTGGGAACGCGCACTTGCGTGAGCTCGTCCGTCAGGCTCGGCATGTTCAAACCGAGAACGACCAGAGCCGCCAGCGGCAGCACCGCGCCCAGCACTCCGCCCGCGCCGACGGGCACCCCCTTGTAACAGCATTCCCAGATCGTCCACACCGGGTTGGTGATCTGCCACAGCGTGTAGCCGTAACTGCGCAGCACCGGTTGACTCATTTGAAACGTCCAGGGAATGCCGCCTCCCAACAGTAGCAGCACGAAGTGCACGAGCACGCGGGCCGTCGGGCGCAACTCGGTGAATCGACCGATTGCGGCCATGATGAGCTTGCCGATGCCCAGATAGATGATCACATAACACGTGGCGATGATGGCCGCTTGCAGGACATCGGCCCGCAGTAGCCGAAATCCGCCTGCCGGCGCGGGGCCCGGCACAGCCAGCGGCGCGACCACTCGCAGTTGCGTGGCAATTTCGTTGAACGGCAATGCGGCGACGAGCGTCATGGCGATCATGCCGCAGACCGCCAACAGGTAGCCGGTGCCCGGTCCCGGTGTAAACCAGGCAAGAAAAACGCGTCCCAACGAGGTCTGGGGCAGATCGCGTTTGACGCGAGGCGAGAGCGTGCCCGATTCGCCCGTGAGAAAAATGCCCGCGTAATACCACAGGACCGTGCTGGCGAACACGAGCCCGAAGATCACGTTTCCGCCCCAGCGCAGTTGGGCCCACGCGGCCCAGTAAACCGCCACGAGCTGAGCCCCGACCAACGCCACGCGCAAGGCCGTGGATCGGTTCTGGCTGACCGGCGTCAATTGGCTGCGGGCCGTCAGAAACGCGAGCGAAAAGCCGCTGATGTAAAACGTCAGCGCGGCCAGGTTGGCTTGCCAAAACTCGGGGGATTCGACCATGATTCCACGCGAATCCATCAACATGCCGAAGACCATGCTCATGTTGATCCAGAAACCGCCGAATAGGGCCACCGCGAAGATCACGGCCTGGCTGATCTGACGTTGCCGCGGCGGCGACACGGTGGCGAACAACAGCCCCAGAACCGACAAGCCCAGCGACATGAAGCAGGTGTAGACGACCGCCAGAATGATCGTGAAGATGTCGAGCCCGCGAAGCAGGTAGGTAAACGCGAGGCAGGGAAAGACGGCCGACAAATAGATCATCATTTGCAGCATGATGCCGCAGAGTTTGCCGCTGAGGATCTGCCGCGCGTCGAGCGAGGTGATGGAAACCAACTCGTAGGTGCGATCCTGGCGTTCGGCCGAGAGCGAGTGAAACGCGGCGTACGGCACGATGACCAGCAAGGGAAACGCCAGGACCACGTGATACCCATAAAACATCGTCGGCCCGTCGGAGGAGTAGTAGACCCCGGGGCCGAGGATCGCCAGGCCGAGGATCGACCAACCCCAGCCGGCCGCGAGCATCAGAAAGAACGTAACCGTGAACTGCCGGCTGCGCAGCGCCTGGCGGGCCTCTTTCACCAGGATCGGATTGAGGTGCTCGGAGAACCTGGTCAAAACGGTCTCAAAACGATCCCAGCGCGTTGTTGGCGGCGCCGCTTCCGGCAATTCCGTTCCCCGCAGCGACTGGTCGAGCGTGCTCATTGCACCAGACCCTCGGTCACTTGCATGAACACGTCTTCCAGGCTCTTGGCGCGGCTGCCAAAGGCCGCCACGCGAAAGCCGGCCTGGATCATGTCGCGCAACACGTCGGCCTCGGTTTGCTGATCGCCGTCGTGCAGGAATTCCACCATCTCGCCGGTCGCGCGCAGCTCGTGAACGTCCGCGCGCCGGCCAAGCCAGGTCACCAGCGCCTCGCTACCGCCCAAGACTTGCAGTTGCACGGAGCGCTGCGATTGGCGGGCTTGATGGATCTCCTCCACGGTGCCGACGGCCAGCAGCCGCCCTTGCTCGATGATCGCCACGGTGTCGCACATTTCAGCCAATTCGGTGAGGATGTGCGAGCTGATCAGAATAGACTTTCCATCGGCGGCCAACTGTCCGATCATCTCGCGCAACTGGATGCGAGCCCGGGGATCGAGCCCAGCAGCCGGCTCGTCCATAATCATCACCGGCGGATCGTGGATCATGGCGCGGCCCAGGCACAGCCGCTGCTTCATTCCTTTTGAAAGTCCGTCGATCGGCTTGTCGGCCAACGTGTCGAGCTTTGTGAAGCTCATGACATACCGCACGGCCCGCAATCTCTCGGCGCCCACAAGTCCGTAGGCGCGGGCGAAAAAATCAAGATATTCGCTGACCAGGATGTTTGGCTGGGTGTCGAAGTAATCCGGCATGAATCCCAGTCGGCCGCGGACCCGATCGGGATCCTGCAGGACCGAAAATCCGTCCACGAAGGCGTCGCCGGAGGAGGGCATGTCGAGCGTTGCCAGGATGCGCATGCTGGTGGTTTTGCCGGCGCCGTTGGGTCCGATGAATCCGAACACGTGGCCCGGCTTGACCTCGAAGCTCACGTCGCACACGGCCCTGGTGCGGCCGAAGTTGCGGTGCAAGTGCGACAATTCGATCAAGGGATGGCCGTTCGTCATCGAATTCACCACAGGCCCGACACGACGTGCAAACTTTGGCTTTCGGTCAATTTGTCCAATCCGACCACGACATCCTCGCCGTGCTCGACAATTGCCAGGTAAGTGCGCGGAGGCAAAGCCCCGGTCGAAACCAGTTCCGCCACGCGCGCTAGCTCGGCTTCGAGCAAGCCGCCCGTCATCGGAGCAACGGCGGCCTGTGCGCGAAACATGCTTCGCGGCCCGCGCACGGCCCGTCGCATGTTGACGGGACGGCCCAGCGCGTTGATTTGGGGCGGGCTCGTCGGAACGTGACGCTTGAGCTCTTCAGAAACTTCGGCCAGCGCGGAGTTCTTTTCGAGATCGGTCTCGAGCGGCTGCAATTGCGCCTGGCCGCGCGCCTCGATTTCCTCGGCAAAGTGCAGCTGGCCCGCGTCGTCGCACAATAACAGATACTTGATCTTGGCGCCCAACTCATTCCTGACGCTCTGCCGCCCTAGGTCGTCGCCGGAAATCTTGAGCTCGCGGCGACTATCATAAGCGCGCAGGGTCATGAACTGCGTCGGCGTGCGCGAACCGAGCCAGCCCCGCGTCAGATGTTGCTGCTCGGTCCAGAGGAGTTGCCGCTTCTGGCCGCCAAACGCATCCCACTCCGGATACTTTTCCAGCGGAATGATCGCCGTGTCGTTGGGAAACGTCAAACCGCCCGACGGCGCCAAGCCCGTGTAGTAAGAGAGACGCGCGGCACAGACTGCCTGATGATTTCGCTGGTCGATCTCGGTAAAGCTTCGGGCGCGCAAGCGCGACGTCAGTCCGTCGGCCACGAATACGTAGCCGATCAGCCCCGCGGAAAAAACGAGCGCGGCCGCCGGAACGGTGAACAGCAACAGGTGCAGCCGGCCGTAGCGCCACAGCAGCCAGTAGTTGAGCGGGCCAATCGCAATTACGAACAACGAAATTAAAACTCGATACATCGCGACGGGCGGCAATCCGACTTCGGCAATAAAAAAATTGTCGAAGTCCGGGTTCTCGCCGTCGAGCGCGACTCCTTGGCGCTGCCTCCAATTCCATCGCCACGATTCCATCGCCGTGAACATCCACTGCCAATGCTTCGTATCCCCGGGAAACGGATCTTCATCAGCAATGGCGACAACCTGCCCGAGCATCGCCTGTTTCAAAGCGAACGGCGCGTCATCCGCCGTCGCGTCGGAGCGGTCATCGGCCCCGGCAACTTCGGCAGCGACGTCGTCGGGGTTGACCGGGTCGGCGGAGCGAGCTTTGTTTTTCGATTCCTTGGACGGTTTGCGCCACCCTCGCTGGGGTCGGCCGAGCTGGTCCTCGTCGGAGGGACACTCGACGAGCGACTCGATTTCGCCCAAAGCGAGCCAGTCGTCTCCCACGCCGTACACGCACAGGTTGCCGCCCGCGCACGTCCATTGTCGGATCGCTCGCCAAACTTGCGGCTGGCTCGAAGCCAGGCCGCGCGCGTCGGCCAGCGAAAGGAGAATAATGTCCAAACTGCTGTAGTTGAGCCAATTCTCCACGAGTTCCGCTGGCGAGCGTTCGACAAACGTGGCTACCTGCGCCGCACTGGTGAGCGGCGCCGGGTTATCGCCGGCAGCGCCAGCGAGGAATGTCCGCAGGTCGGGCAAAAATCCCAGCGAGCTTACGTTGAGCGGCTTGCGAGTGACAAACAGCACACAGGGAAGCTCTGGCTGTCCCCACTGGCCGACGCCTCCAGACATCAGCGAAGCATTTCGAGCCGACAGATCGTCGAGGTGCAGTCCGTCTTCCCAAACGTCAATCGACAAGAATTGCATGGCGGCATATTGCGGCACCGAGACCACTTGCGAAACCTTGGAGCTTCCGGCCGGAATCTCCACGTCGGTGGCAACGGCCAGATAGCTGCGGGTCGGCCAGACGCCGAGGCTCAATTCAACGTTCAGCGTTCGGTCCGCGGCAGCGGCGGGAGTGCACGTGACGTCAATTTGAAAGGGACGATAGCCGCGGCCCTCGGCCCAGGAAGTGTTGACGGAAAGCGTCAATCCGTTGACGGTCTGCTGGGGACCGCTCGGCATGGAGATGATCGTTCCCGAACCGGCGAAAACCTCTGGTGCAAGACACGCGATGACCAACGCTGGCATCACGACGGCTCGCAGACGAGACCAATCGCGCGCCGACGAGATGACCCTGCAGAATCGGGACAGCCTCCCCGCCTTTGAAAACGCCGCTAGCACCGTCAGCGCAGCGGTCACGATTTCGCCAGCGCCCGCACTTCGCCTCATATACGATGTTCCTGTTTCGCACGCCGATTTCCCAAGACGCGTCTCATCCCATGGCGCCGTCGCGTGCAGACAATGGCCTGTCAACCATTACCTCTAGGTGCGTCGGAGGGAATTTGCGGCGGTGACTCTCGATTGCTTGCGCCGATCGATCACCAAACCGATTGCGCGGATCAATAGGAACGAAAGACCATGAACGGCAATCGTGACGACCAATCCCAACATGGTGATTGCCGCCGCGACGGCCCACAGATGGCCCCAAATCGCGGCGGCGAGCACCAGGCACGCCACGGCGCTGAGCGTGACCAGCGCCAACAAGCGACGTAGTGAATATTGGGGGGCCAACATATCCTTGATTTTGTCACCTCGCACTGCGAATACAAGAGCGTGCGACTCTTTTCCAAGGTCTGCAAACGCCCGCGGAACATTGCCATGTCGGTGGCGCGGGGGTACGATTGTCGGAAGCCATCGGCGGCGCGGCCGCCGAATCGTTTTCCCAGGTCGCAGGCGCAACGGAACCACCGATGACAACTTCCACCGAATCGCGGCGCGGATTCAATCGCCAGGCCCTTGGTTCGCTGTTGACGTTTTCGCTGCTGGAAACGCTTTGTCGTCACGACTTGTTCGCTGATGAAATTCGGCCTGACGCGATTCGCTGGCTGGCGGACGTCAATCAATTGAGCCAGGACTTGAAGGGCCAGAAGCTCGAACAATTGGCCTGGCAAAAGAAAGTTGAGGAGTTGCTGGCGCGCGTGGATTTGCCGCACGTGCTCGATCTGATCGATTTTGACCGCCTGACGGCCAACGTCAGCTTCTCCCCGCGCGGCGAGAGGAGCCTGCGATTCAGCTTCCCGAAAGTCGAAGGAGTGCCCACCGAGCTGAGCTTCGGCAAGCAGATATTCGCGCTCAAGAAAGATCGCTCGGTCGTGCCTCACGGACATAACAACATGGCTACCGCGTTCTTGATTCTCAAGGGCGATCTGCGCGGCCGCCACTACGATCGCATTCAGGACGAGCCGGGCCACATGATCATTAAGCCCACGATCGACAGAAAATTTGGGCCCGGCGAGTGTTCCACCATTTCGGATTACAAGGACAACGTCCATTGGTTCCGGGCCATGAGCGAAACGGCCTTTATCTTCAACCTGCACGTGATGGACGTACGGCCGGGGACGACGCTGCCGACCGGCCGCGTTTACATCGATCCGGCCGGCGAGGCAATTGCAGGCGGGCTGATTCGCGCCCGGCGCGTTGGCTTCAAGGAAGCCAACGAGTTATACGGTTAACGGATGAACAAACCAGAGCGTCGGATGGCGCGCGTTTCCTCGGCTCGTTGGGCCGCGGCGGGCGATTAACACCAAACCCCCAGGCGGTCAGCCGCGCGGCGACGGCGACTGCCAAGCCATAACGGAAGGTTCTCGTATCATGAACACGCACCCAGCACTTTCGCTACGGCCTGTCGGCCACTGGAGCGCACCCGCGCGGCGCGGCGGCCGCTCGGTCATTTGCGGCGTCGTGATGTTTGCAGCGGCCATCGTCTGGGGCGCGCGCGTCGGCCACGCACAAATGCGCATCGAAGCCGAGGCCTACGCCGGCGCGCCGTTTGGCGTCGGACGGATCACGCTCACGTCGGGAAATGGGGTCAGCGTGAACATTAATCGCATACCGCGCCCCGGCGGCGGACGCATTGCCGAGCTGACAAAAAAAATCATTAGCCAGGCAGGCAACCGAGAAACCGCGAACCTGGAGAGCGCCGAAATGACGCTCAGCGAAAAATCGGATCGCGCGCTCTATCCGGTTTTTGACAAGCGCGACCGTCCAATTCTACGCCAGTTCGTCAGCGTCCCGACTGCCACGACGATCTTATTTCTCTTTCAAGGCGACGCGCCGCTGGATCTAACGATCCATGCTCCGGGGCCGTTCTCCGCCAAGGTCGTTCCCCGTCAAGACCGCGCCGGTTACGACCGATTGCTGCAGGCCTGGTGGCGCGATTATTCGTCGGCCGCCGAAGGCCGTGACGTCGTGCGGGAATATCCGCCGATGGTCGAGGAGTATCTCACCGACACGTTGGCGCGGCGGCTGCGGCTGAACGTCGCCAAGCGAGCAGGTCGAGACTCGAGCGTGTTGCAAAAGGAGCTGAACCTATTGTTTGAAACCGAAACGGTGCGGCTCGAACTTGCCCAGTCCATCCTGTTGGGCGAGTTGGCGCGCGATGTGGCCAGCGAGTCGCTTCCCGAAGAGCTGCCCGAGCCGAAACCCGAGTTGCTCAACCCCCCGGCGGCCGACACGCCGATCGAGCCGATCGCCTCGCGCGTGCCGGTCGAATGTCTGTACGTGCGGTTCGGCAACTTTCCAAATTTTCTCTGGCTGCGGCACCGCATGGATGATTGGGGCGGCGAGCTGCGCAATTTAATTTCGGAGCGTGGGCTGGATTTTGGACTCAACGATCGCTTTCAGCGCCAAATCGGACTGCGCGAAAGCGCGCTGGCCGAAGTCTTGGGCGAGAGGGTAATCGCCGACGTGGCTATCATCGGCAGCGACACGTTTGTGCGCGAAGGGGCCGCGATGGGCATGTTGTTTCATGCCAAGAATACCGCGGCGCTGACGGCCGATTTGACGCAGCAACGCGCCGCCGCGCTGCGTGAAGCCAAGGGCGGCCGCCAGGAACAGCTGACCATCGGCGGTCACGAAGTGTCGTTCTTTTCGACGAGCGATAATTCGCTGCGTTCCTTTTACGCGGTCGACGGAGATTTTCACCTGGTCACGACCAGCCGCGCGCTGGTCGAGCGGTTCCTGGCGACCGGAGCCAACCCTCGCGAGTCCCTGGCCGGCTCGGACGAATTCCGTTTTACCCGCGCAAACATCCCGCTCTCGCAAAATGACACGATCTTTGTGTATCTCTCGCCGCAGTTTTTTCAAAACCTGTTGAGCCCACGCTATCAAATCGAGCTCAACCGCCGCCTGGCTTCGGCAGTGGAAATGGAGCTGCTCGAAATCGCGAAGCTGGCGGCCCGCGCCGAGAAGAAGCCGGGCGGAACGATCGAAGACCTCGTGGCCGGCGACCTGCTGCCCGCGGGATTCGGCCAGCGGCCGGACGGCTCCCGGCTCGAACTCGTGGACGGCAAGATCATCGACTCGCTGCGCGGCGGGCGAGGCACGTTCGTGCCGGTGCCCGACGTGGACGTGGACAAGGTGACGCTGAACGAGGTCCGGACCTACGGGAGCTTTGCTGAAGACTACACCACCGGCTGGGGGGCGATGGACCCGCTCGTGGCTCGCGTCCAGCGGCAGACGATGCCCGACGGAAAATTGGAACGCGTCGCGATCGATCTGCAGGCGGCGCCGCTCGCGCCGCAACATATCGAACTGTTGTCCAAGTGGCTCGGCGAGCCCACCGATCAACGCTTGGCGCAGATTCCCGGCAATACGGTGTGGTTCGAGGCCGTCATGCGAGGCGGAACCTTCTTTCCCGGTGGCGATCATCATTTGTTCGGCGCACTGCGCGACGCCGACCCGGCCATCGCCCTCGATCCTCGCCCCGGGCTGATCGCTCGCTTGGTCACTTCTCAGTTCGAGGGCTTGCAGGGTTACCTCGGAGCCTGGCCGAATCCTGGGCTACTGCGGCTCTTGAGTGGCCTCTTGGACGCTCCTCCCGACGCGGCGGGCTACTCTCGATCGCTGAGCGGCGTGTGGCGCCGCCAGGTCGACGATTTCACGTTGCTGTCGTTCCACCCTGAGATTCTGCAAAAGATCACGCCGCAACTGCGTTTCGAAAAGGCCCCGCGGCCCGCCCAGGTGTGGTTTCGGGCCGATGACCTGTTGCACTCGCAGTTGGCCGGCATGATCAACGCCTATGGCTATCGCCAGTCACGTCAGATCACGTCGGGGAATACGCGCTTTCTGAACATGCTTAGCGAACAACTGCATGTTCCGCCGGCTGAATGCCTGGGAACAGCCGAGCGATTGTTGGGTGCCAAATTCGCTTCGCCGCTGGGCGGCCGATACGAGCTGCGCGAATATGACGGCGGTCTGAAAACCTGGGTGGACGCGGCACTTGCCGATCGCGATGACGCGAGCCAGCCGCCTGCCGACTACCAGTTCCCGGCGCTTACGTGGCTGCGCGGCGTGGACCTGGAGTTGTCGGTGCACGATGGAGCCCTGGCGGCGCGCGGCGAGGTGATCATGCCCGTCGAGACCCGCTCCGGATTCCAGTTGCCTAACTTCAACTTTGGCGGCCAAAAACCTCCATTAGCTAAGAAACCCGACGATCAAGCCAAGGGCCAGGGCACGAAAGCGGCGAAACCCCAGCCGCCGCGCCCAGCACCGCCGGCGCCCAGCGGTGCAAAACGCTCCGGCAAGCGCGAGTTTTGATCGAACCGCAAGTTCACGAATTGCACGAACGAACACTGATCAGGACACGGTATGCACCGCGCCATTGTCCTCCTCGCTTGCCTGACACTCGTCACTCTCGGCCGCGCGCTCGATGCCCAATCCGCCGATCGATTCAACGTGCTGCTGATCGCCGTCGACGACATGAACAACGACCTGGCCTGCTATGGCCACAAGCTGGTCAAGTCGCCGAACATCGATCGCCTGGCGGCGCGCGGAGTGCGCTTCGACCGAGCCTATTGCCAGTATCCGGTTTGCAATCCCTCGCGGGTTTCGATGCTCAGTGGATTGCGGCCGGACACGACGCGGATCATGGACCTGCAGACGCCGCCGCGGACGTACCTGAAAGACGTGGTCTTTCTGCCGCAGTATTTTCGCCGAAACGGTTATTACGCGATCCACGTGGGCAAGATATTTCACACGGGCGAGGCGTTCGAAGACCCGCCCAGTTGGGACGAGGAGATTCGCGAAACCGGCAAGAACCCGCCCGAGGCGGCGATTTTGCGGTCCAAGCGGATCGAGCGTCCGCAGAAGTACACGATCCAGTGGCAAGTGCTCAAATCCTCGGACGCCGAGACGGCCGACGGCCGTGTCGCCCGCCAAGGAGGCGACCTCGTCAGGCGATTGGCCGCGGGAGCCAAGCCGTTTTTCGCGGCAATCGGCTTCAGGCGGCCGCACGCGCCTTATGCCGCGCCGCAAAAATACTTTGATCTATATCCGAGCGCGTCCATTGTGCCGCTCGACGAACCGGCCGACCATTTGAGCCGAATTCCTCCGTCGGCCTTCACGTATCCGCCCGGCACACAGCCGATTTCGCCCGTCGAACGGCAAGAAGCCGCGGCCGCGTATTACGCGTGCATATCGTTCGTCGACGCGCAAATTGGAGTTGTTTTGCAAACCATCGACGAACTCGATCTGTGGAAAAACACTGTGGTCGTTTTCTACAGCGATCACGGCTATCATCTGGGCGAGCACGGCGGGATGTGGCATAAAATGTCGGTCTTCGAGCAATCGGCCCGCGTGCCGCTCGTCGTCGCCGCGCCGGGCGTTGCCGGTGCGGGTCAGCCGTGCGGACGTTTGGTCGAGTTGGTCGACATTTATCCCACGCTTGTCGATTTGTGCGGATTGCCGACCGTCAAGGAATTGGAAGGCAAAAGCCTCCGACCATTGCTAGAGAATCCCCAGCGCCCTTGGGCCCAAGCGGCCTACACGCAAGTTCTGCGGGGCGACGTCCAGGGGCGCAGCGTGCGCAGCGTGCGTTGGCGCTACACGGAGTGGGACGAGGGACGCAAGGGCGCGGAGCTATATGACCACGACGTCGACCCGGGTGAATACGTGAACTTGGCGGGCGAGCCAAAATTGGCCGAAGAAAAATCGCGGCTGCAGCAACTGCTTCGCGAACGTCAAGCGCCTGCTCCTAAAGTCGATTAACTTCGCGCGCGGACGGCTCTTGCCCGCCATTACGAAACCGGCATGGGCAACGACAGGGGCGACGACAGGGGCGACAAAACCTCGCGGTGTCGAAGTTGCTGGTCCCAATACAGAAACTGCGGGTCGCCCGCCCGAAAGGCGAACACGGCGTCCGGCAGCGCGCGGCCGTTCACAATGCGCGAGTGTACGCGCACCAGCACTGCGCCGTCGGGGCGACGCTCAACATCCCAGGCATGGAGATCGTGCAAGGCAGGCTCTGTCCGCAATTCGTCGTTGAAGGCAGGTACCGCGTCCGCCACGAATTTCCCAGTATGGGGCCACTTCGCGGCGACCGGCGGCAGGACGCTCTATTGTGCCGAAAACGCCCAACAAATTCTAGGCTGGTTTTCTGGGATGTGCGTAAACAATAGGCCATCGATTGGCAGACAGAAGACCTTTGCCAAGGGAACGCTTCTTGCGTGCTCAGGCGTGGGTTAAGGCACCCGCTGGCATTTTCCTCGCCCGGCGGCGAGCCCCGGGGGCGACTTCGCGACGTTCCATTGATAGCAAGCGAATTTTCATGCGCTGACCGTCGATTCCTGAATAGTTGCCGATGCTGCCGTCCGAGTTGATCACGCGGTGGCAGGGCACAATGATCGGAAAACGGTTCAGGGCCATCGTGTTGCCAACGGCGCGAGCCGCTCGCTCGGAGCCGCTCAGGGCGGCCAACTCACCGTAGCTGCGGGTCTTGCCATAGCCGATTGACCGACAATGCTTTACCACGCGACGCTGGAATGGCGTCAGGTGGTCGAGGTCGACCACCACGTCGCGAAAATCAACGCGGGCGCCCGCGGCGTAATCGCGCAATCGGTCCACCAGCGACGGCCACCAGTTGCCGGCTTGAACGTCGTCCAAGAACGACAACCCCAGCGAGTTCCAAGCGGCAGCTCGGCTGGGATAACCGAAAACGACCTGCTTGATCTTCGAACCGGCGCCGACCACGGCCATCCAGCCCAAATCCGTCGCAAAGGACACGACTTGCAGCGGTTGTTCGATCGACATGAGCGTTTTTCCTTGCCAAACAGAATAGAATTCAACCGGTGTGCGCGGTGGCACGAAGCGGGCTTTGACAGTTTCGAAGAGGCCATTCTATACTGGAGCGCAGCAGTCGCAACTATTTTCCCTTCCCCGGCGTTGTGACCTCATTGGCCGGCGCGACCAGGCAGAGGAACTCTTGATGAATCGATACAGTTCATTGAGTGACGACTTTTACGTCAACATGAACCTGAGCACGGAGATGGAGCTACCCAGCAATCGCGAGTCGGTACTGCTGTTCTTCGAGCGCCTGCAAAAAAAGTATCCCACGATGCGGAACTTCTACTCCCGCGAGAAGGGAGACTTTATCCTCGAAGAGGACAAGGAACAGGGACATTATCGCTGGAGCACGGTCGAAGCTCGGCGGCTATGTTCCGGCCAGGTGAATCCCGCGAGCGTCGAGGAAGCGCTCGAACAGCACAAGCTGGTGCTTGAGCTGGCCCCGTACATGCTGTCGCTGAGCACAATCGATTGCGAGGCGATCGATTTGCTTTTCGGGTTTGACTTCACCTACCGCGGCAACCACAACTTGCTGGTCGCCGAGGCGTTGGGCTTGAATCCCGGACTCGAACGGTTGGTCGACATTCCCGGCGCGACAATCGTCAACTACGAGCCGACGATTACCCTGTCCTTGGATGAAGAGTGTCGGACGCAGTGCCGGTTGAGCATCGAAACCCGCACGAACGCTTACCAGGTCCGCACCGGGGAATTTCCCGAGGAGCAGTTGAGCGTGTATGTGACCGCCCGCCGCTACGGCGGCCTGCCCGGCGACATGACCTTCGTGCAGGTGCTCGAGAATTTGACCAGCGTCTGCTCGGAAATCGTCGACCATCACGTGGCCGACAACGTGTTGCTACCGCTGGCTCGGGCCATTTCAACGAAGTAGCACGTCCAACGCGCTCTACGAGCGCCCCTTGGAAATCGAGTCCGCGTCGATTTCGTTGCGCGCCGCGACGACGTGCTTCACGATCGACTGCATACGATCTTCGTCGGCGAACGGCGAAAGCACGTAGGACTTCAGGGCCACGACGGGATCGCCGAAGTCCGTCTGGCGATAACAGTTGGTCAACGAAATGGCCACGCCTTGACCGGCCAAGGCTTCGGCGTGCACGCGCGCGAAGATGCGCCGATTGTATTCGTTGTGCGCCAAGAGCTGCTCACGAAACGTCGCGTCGCTTCGCTCCCGCGGTTTGACGCTGAACGTGTCGACGCCATCCGGGTAGGCGCGAAACAACGTGACCGGACCCATGTTCTCGCCGTTGAGCACCGTCAAATTCGGATGCGACTCGATCAGCTCGCGCAAGACTTCCGCCATCTCCACGGCATGGCCCAATAAAGCGCGATAACCCTCCTTGCCGAGCAAGAGCAGATTGGCCAGCGCCGCCATCGGTCCCAAACCGCTGCGCGTCGTTTCCAGCGTATACATGCCCGGGTGATGTTCGCCCGAAGTGTACAAGTAGGGCATTGTTTCGCGGCTGCGGGCGATCAGCTCGAAATCTTGCTTGTCGCGGAACATGACCAGCGAGGAAACGTACGGCGTATAGCCCGTCTTGTGGAAATCGATGCCGATCGAGTCGGCCAGCCGCAAGTGAGCGATTTCGTGTTGCACGGCGGCCAGCGCCCGGACCGTTCGTCCGCGAAATCCCAGCGGATTCTGCAAAAAGTCGTAATCGTTGAACACGCTCCACGCCCAGCCGATCACGGCATCGGCATGCACGTGCGGCAGGCAGGGCAAGGCAAACTCGTCGCGCAGTCTCTTGCGCAGCGCGTCGATCGCCCGCAAATCGTCGATGCCGAAGGCGTCGGTCGATCCCATCGTGGCCACGATGGCCGCGATCTTTTTGCCGCTTGCCAGCGCCTGGCGAGCCGCCTGCTCGAGTGCCACCAGATCCATCGAATTGTCCAAGTGCGTCGGCACGCACATTACGTTGTCTTGTCCAATGCCCAACCAGCCGGCGACCGTCAAACACGAATAGTGGCTCTGCCCGGAGGCCAGAATGACGGCCTGCTCTTTCAAGCCGCCGTCCATCGAGCCCGGCGCCGCCTTTTCCAAACCGACTTTCACGCCATACAGCAGCCCGCCCGTGCCGCCGAAAGTGAAGACTCCGCCGGCGCGTCCGCAATCGTACCCGACCAGGTCGGCAATCATCGCCGTCACGCGCACTTCCGACTCGGAAAAGCGACGCCCGCTCTCGTCGCTGCACAAGTTCGGATTGTACAACAACGGCAGTAGCACGCCGATGACGCTGGCGATCGTGGGGTTGGGAACGACATTGATCTGGCTGCGCGGGTGCCCCCAGATGAACATCCCTTGCAGGTAGGCGACCAACTCGGGGATTACGGCTTCGAGCGAGCGGCCGCGCTCGTCGACGCGTTGCCGCCGCGCGAGTTCGTAGTCCGGTTCAGTGGGCGTGCCGAGAATAGGCGCCTGAGATTTCAGGGCGTCGACCTGATCGAGCGCTCGCAGAATCGAAAATACGACGTATCCATCGTGAACCGGATCGGACACCGGCTGAGGGAACGCCTGGCGAATGGTTTTGAGCAACTCCTGGTAATGCACGCTAAACCTCGTCAATCGCTCAGGCGTCGCTGGCGAATCTGGTCGATCGTGACGGCCGCGATAATGATCGAGCCGATGATGATTTCCTGGATCGGATTGGGCTGTTTCAGTGCCGTGCACCCACTGGAAATTACTTGCATGATCAGAGCCCCCGTCAAGGTGCCCAAAATCGAGCCCCTGCCGCCGCTGAGGCTGCCGCCGCCGATCACCACGGCTGCGATAATCGGCAGTTCCTTGCCCGTGCCGGAGGTCGGGTCGCCGACGGTCAGCCGACTGAACTGGAACAACCCCGCCACGCCCACGAACAGGCCGGCAATCATGTATACGGCAATGCGGGTCAGCGAAACGTTGATTCCGCACAGCCGCGCCGTTGATTCGTTCGAGCCAATGGCAAACACGTGCCGCCCGAAGACCGTGTAGCGCAAGAGCGCCGAAACGGCCACGGCCAGGATCAACAGCAGCCACACGCCCGGCGAAAACAACATCCACGGGCGCTCGATGCGCGGGCTGAGCAATTCTCTCATCCAGTCGGGAACTTGCGCCGGCATGGGCCGGACCATCGTGTTGTTTCCAATGATTTTCGCGAGCCCCAGGTAGATCGTCATCGTTCCCAAGGTGATGATAAACGGCACCACGCGCAAGCGGCTGATCAGGGTCCCGTTGCAAAATCCGGCCAGGCAGCCGGTTCCCAGGGCCGCGGCGACGGCCGTGGCGGGCGAATAGTTTTCGCGCAGAAACCAGGCTAACACGGTGGCGCACAGCGCCATCGTGGTGCCAGCCGACAGGTCGATGCCGGCGGAAATGATGATCATGGTCATTCCCAGCGCAGCCACGGCGACGGTGGCCGACTGCACGAGCACGTTTTGCGCGTTCTTGAGCGTGGCGAAGCGGCCTCCGTCGCTTTGCAAATTGTCGGCAATGGCGAACACGCCCACCACCAGCACCAGCGCCAGAAACGGGCCGAAGACGGTGCGCAGCAAATCGCCGCCCCGCTGGGCCAAGGGCAGCGCCGGTTGGGTGCTGGTTGGATGCATCACGCGCCTGTGTCCACGCCGAGCGCACAACTCAAAATCGAAGCCGAGCTCCACTCGCGCGCCGCTCGAATCTCGCGCAACCGGCCGCGCGCCATCACTCCCACCCGGTCGCACACCGATAGCAGCTCGACGTAGTACGAACTGACGAAGATAATCGCTTTGCCCTCGGCCGCCAACGCCGCCATTAACTTGTAGATTTCCGACTTGGTGCCCACGTCGATGCCCCGCGTAGGCTCATCGAGCAGCAGCACGTCGGCATCCTGGTGCAGCACGCGTGCCAGGGCCACCTTTTGCTGGTTCCCGCCCGAGAGATACTCAACCCGCTGCTCGGGCGATCGGGCTTTCACGTTCAGCCGCCGCATCCAATCCTGCACGGCGGCGCGGCGGCGTCGCAAATTGAGCCATCCGAATCGATTGTAGGGCCCCAGTCGGCTGTAGGTGACGTTGTCGGCGATCGTCTCGCGCTGGGCGAGCCCCTCTCCTTTTCGATCTTCGGAGACCAGCCCCAGGCCCGCGCGAATGCGCGCGTGCGGCGTCGCCCTGGGCAGAGTGCCGGACACGAGCACGGTTCCCTTGCGGACCGGATCGAGCGCGAGCAAGCATCGCAACAGTTCGGTGCGGCCCGAGCCGACCAGCCCGGCAATGCCCAGAATCTCTCCACGTCGCAGCTCGAACGAAACGTCCTGGGGCAGCGCGGCGCCGGCCAACGCATTGAGCGACAGCACGACCTCGCCCGGCTCGTGAGAAATCGACGGAAACAAATCGTCGATGCTGCGGCCCACCATCAACGCCACGATCTGCGTTTCGGTCGCGCCTGCCAGCGGTCCGCCTCCGGCAACCGCGCCGTCGCGTAAGACGGTATAGCGGTCGGCAACTCGACGGATCTCCTCCAGAAAGTGGCTGATGTAAATGATCGCGATGCCGGACCGCTTGAGATTGTCGATGACCCGAAACAGGTTGTCGACGTCATGCTGCGTCAAGGAACTGGTCGGTTCGTCGAACACGATCACTTTGGCCTCGATGGCCAGAGCCCGCGCAATCTCGACGACTTGCTGGTCGGCCACCGACAGCCGCCCGACCGGTACGTCCAGCGGCAGATCGTCGCGTTCCAACAGCCTTAAGGCGCGCTCGACTCGTTCGCGCTGGGCCGATCGCTGGACGAGCCCCAGTTTTTGCAGCTCCGCGCCGAGCATGACGTTCTCGACCGCGGTCAAATCGCCGGCCAGGTTGAGCTCCTGATAGATCATGGCCACTCCGGCGCGGCGAGCATCGTGAGGACCGGACGGAGCGTAAGGCCGGCCTGCCAATTCCATCCGGCCGCCATCCGGAGCGATGGCGCCGGAGAGTATCTTCATGAGCGTGCTCTTGCCGGCGCCGTTTTCGCCGATCAGCGCCAGAACTTCGCCCCCGCGCGCCTCGAGCGACACGTCAACGAGCGCGCGGGTCGCGGCGAAACTCTTGCTGACTTGCGACATCCGCAAAAGCGCGGTTTCCATGCTTCGTTCGGCCGTCAGTCCGCCTGTTCGGGGTCGAGCAGTTTCTTGATTTCGGGAGTGTTCATGTTTTCGGGCGTCGCCATGACTTCGCCCGTCGCGATGCGCCGCGCGACCTCCTGGCCGCGCAGATGGGCCACGAGAGTCTTAACGCTGAGATAGCCCATGGCCACGGGATCCTGCAGCACGAGCCCGTGTATCTTTCCGTCGCCCAGCGCCTGCACGAGTTGCGGTCCGGGATCGAATCCGATGAATTTCACCTTGCCGGCCAACCCTTCCTGTTCCAGGGCGCCGAGCACGCCCATCGTGTCGGGCTCGCACACGGCAAACATCCCATCCAGCTTATCGCCAAACTGATTGAGCAATTCGAGGGCCTTGTTTTGCGCTGCAATGGCGGTGGTGCCGGAATATTGATCGTCGGAGACGATCGAAATTTGGGGAAACTCCCGCCGCAGGGTTTGCAGAAATCCTTCTTCGCGCTGTTCGGTGCTTTCGCTGCCGACGTTGTATCGCAACAGGATGACGTTGCCCTTGCCGGCCAGGCGTTTCCCCAGTTCGCGCGCCGCCAGCGCGCCACCGTTGAAGTTGTCCGTCGCGACATAGCTGACCGTAACCGAGTCATCAGCCAGTCCGCTGTCGAAGATCACGGTGGGAATGCCCGATTGCCTGGCATGTGCGACCGACGGCACCAGGGCCGTCGAATCCAGCGGCGCAAGCACGATGCCGTCGACGCCTTGCGCCACGAAATCCTGCACGACGTTGATCTGGCCCTCGCGATCATTCTCCAACAGGGCGCCTTTCCATTGAACTTTGACGACAATCCCCTCGTCGCCGAGCTCCTTTGCCGCCCGCAGCGCGCCGGCGTGCACCGACTTCCAGAAAACGTGCGTAGTGCCCTTGGGGATGACGGCGATATTGTAGACTTTTTCGCCGTCTGTCGCGGCCGCTCCAGTTGCCGCGACGTCCGTAACCGAGTAATTGCAGCCAACGAGCAGCAGGGCCCACGAGCAGGCCAGGAGATAGCGGTGCATACGGACGTTCCCGTTGCGAAATTGAAGTCGGGCGGGATGGAATGCTCTATGAATGAATTAGTCGGCAGATTTGGGAACCGGCCCGCGCGCTGCGTGCCAGGTGGTCGAACGCTGGAAAACGCTTCAGTCGCGACGTTGCTTCTTGCCGCGGGAGTTGCCGCGCCCGGACCGCCCACGTCCACGACCTCGTGGCGGGCCCGACTTGGGATTTTTGGCGCGAGTTTCCATGTTGACGGAAACGATGTAGCCGATCGCTTCTTCCCAGGGGGGGATGGCGCGGTGGCTGTTCTTGTCGACCTGATTATCGATGCCCTCATCCTCATCGGCGGAGACTTCGCCGCTTGATAGCATCGCCAATTCATCCGGCTCGCCCTCGTCCTCGTCGACGAGGCCCGCCGCGGGCGCCTGGCGGTCCTGCGGACCCGAGACATCGGCCGCAGCGCGTTGCGCGTCGCGACTCCGACCCGAGCCTCGTCGACGTCGACGCTTGGGCCTCCCTTTCCGCTGCGGTTCTTCGCCTGCCAAGGCGGGCGGAGCGCCGGGTTCTTGGCCTGGTTCGAGAGCGAGTGACTCCAAACCGTGCTCTTCGAGCGATTCGGGCAATTCTTCGAGTGACTCTCGCGCAGGCTCGTCCTGGTCCGCAACACGATCGCGCTTCGAGCGCCTTCCGCCGCGCCGCCTGCGGCGACGTTTACGACCGGCGCCTTCGTCGTCGGGACGCGTCGGCGCCGCGGCTCCTTCGTCGTCCTCTTCGACCAGTTCCGCTTCGATCGGCTCTTCACCGAAATCCTCCGCGCCGAAATCCGACGCGACATGATCTTCTTCTTCGATCTCGATGGGCTCGCGGCGATGCCGCGGCGGCGCGGGAGCTTCACGCGCGGGCGGTTGCCGCCGCGCACCGGCTGCTTCGTCCGACGGCGCCGAGCGAGACGGTTCATGCGCCGGTCGAGGTTCGGCCGAGGCAATGCCCAGTTGGCTTGCCAATTGAGACCAGTCTGTGCTGACGGGCGGCGGCGGCGGCTTCTTGGTGGTCGCTGGGGCAACGGGTCGCGGCGGCGGAGAAGGCGCTTTGGCCACCGGCTTTGGTTCTTCCGCCGGGCCTTGCGCCGGAACTTCGGCGCCCAGCAACGATGCCAGCGAGTTCCAATGGTCGGAATTGCTCATTTCAGAAAAGTACCAATAATGACGAAAAGGGCGGCCAAGACAGATGATGCCGCAATGCGGACCCTCAATTCGTAGTATAGAGGCTGGTGCCGAGGCTGGAAAGGCGTCGGCTGGCACGCGCGCGGCGGGCGGCGCATGGTCGCCTCCTGGGCTTCGCCCTACAATTGTGCAAGCCCCCAAGCGCCTTCCCAACGAGGACGCGCGCGGTCACAACCCGTGGAGCGAGTGATTATGGCAAGCACACACCCCGCCGAAAATCGTGAGCTTACCAGTTTCATGGAAGACGTTCAGATTTCAGGCCATATCATCGATAGCCTGATCTTGCCCAAGATCCTCGATTTGATCACTGCCGGGGGCGGAACCTTTCGCGTCAAGAAGATCACGATCGGCCAGGCCCGCAACGATCCGAGTTTCGCCCTGGTCGAAGTTCGGGCTCCCCGGGCCCAGGTCCTGGCGGAAATCCTGGGCCAAATTGGCGACCACGGCGCAGTGCCCACGGCCCAACAAAATTGTCAGCTCGTGGCGGCCGACATGGATGGGGCATTTCCAGAGGGTTTTTACAGTTCCACCAATCAGCGGACCGAGGTTCGCGTCAACAACCGTTGGATTGAAGTGGAATCGCAGGAAATGGACTGCGGCGTCGCCGTCGACCCGGTCGCGGAAACGGCCCGTTGCCTGCCGATGAGCGAGGTTGTCAAGGGCACGCGGTTCGTGGTCGGACACGTGGGCGTGCGGGTGTATCCGCCGGAGCTCTTGCAGGACCGACAAGCGTTCGAATTCATGAGCTCGAGCGTTTCGACCGAAAAGCCCAAGGGCGTGGCCATCCGGCAGATTGCCCACGAACTGTTCAATAATCGCCGCGAAGGCGGCAAGACCCTGCTCGTCGGCGGACCCGCGATCGTTCACACCGGCAGCGGCGAGCACCTTTGCCGGCTGGTGCGCGGCGGTTACATCGACGTTCTTTTCGCGGGAAATGCACTGGCCACGCACGACATCGAACAGGCTATCTTTGGCACGAGCTTGGGCGTTCACCTGGACCGCGGCGATCTTGCCGAGGCCGGCCACGAACACCATCTGCGCGCCATCAACCGCATCCGCCGCGCCGGCGGGATCAAGCGAGCGGTTGAATCCGGATTGCTCACTTCGGGCATCATGTACGAATGCGTGCGGCATGGCGTCGACTTCCTGCTGGCGGGCAGCATTCGGGACGACGGACCGCTGCCCGAGGTGATCACGGATGTCTTGGAGTCACAACGACAAATGCGCGAGCGAATATCCGGCGTGACGTTTTGCCTGATGATTGCCACCACGCTGCACTCGATAGCCGTGGGTAACCTGCTGCCGGCTTGGGTCAAGGTGGTGTGCGTCGACATCAACCCGTCGACCGTGATCAAGCTGGGCGATCGCGGCAGCTTTCAGACCGTGGGGTTGGTGACGGACGTGGAGCCTTTTTTGCGAGCGTTGGTGCTGGAGCTGGACGCCTTGGAACGCAGCGCATGAATCCGCCGCACGAGGTGCAAGGGGCCGACGGGCTCGAGCGTTTCGACCCGCGCAGCCGGCGGGCGCAAATCTTGATGTGCCCGCCCGAGTATTACGGGATTGAATATGAAATCAATCCCTGGATGAGCCGACAGAAGCAAGCCGACGGCCAACAGGCGCACCGTCAGTGGGCGGCTCTGCGGGCCGCGCTCGAGCAATCCGGGGCGACAACGTTGCTCATGGAGCCGGTGCCGGGCCTGCCCGACCTGGTGTTCACGGCCAACGCGGCCATGATCTTTCGCGATCAGGCCGTGTTGGCGCGGTTTCGCTATCCCCAGCGGCAAGGCGAAGAACCCGTCGACGAAGCTTGGCTATCGGCCGCGGGGTTCACCGTGCGGCATTTGCCCGAAGGGGTGTTCTTCGAAGGAGCGGGCGACGCGTTGTTTTGCGGCGATACCCTGTTCGCCGGCTATCGTATTCGCAGCGATGTGCGCGGCCATCAGCAGATCGGCGCCATGTTCGGCTGCCGCGTCATTCCTTTGGAGCTGGTGGATCCCTACTACTATCATCTCGATACGTGTTTCTGCCCGCTCGCGCCGGGAAAAGCGATTTATTATCCCCCGGCGTTCGACGATTACGGCCTGCGAGCCCTGGCCGAGGCGGTCGGCGAATTGGTGGCCGTCAGCGACGGCGAGGCCCGGCGGTTCGCATGCAACGCGGTGGTCGTGGGTCGCAACGTGATTACGAACGTCGGTTGCCCGGAACTTCACGCGTCGCTCGGCGCCTGGGGATTTGAGCCGCGCGAGACGCCGCTCGATGAATTCGTCAAGGCCGGCGGCAGCGCCAAGTGCCTGACGCTCAGGCTCGACGGCGAAGAGGCGGCCAGTTGGAAATACGAAAAAACGGGACAGGTCTAATTTATGGCCGTCGGGCCTCTCGGCGTGGATTCGATGCGCCGCATACGCGGCCGCCGGATGATGCACGAAGCGACTTCGCCCCGCGCTTGAAAATTAGACCTGTCCCGTTTATTACGACGGCCTGCCGGCGCCCTACATGGAACCGCTAGTTTCGCGTGGTTTCCATGAACCAGCCGTTGTCGGCGACCGAGAACAAGGGACGGTTCGGGTTGAACCAGTCGCAGGTGCCGTTGTATCCGGGATACCACACCAGGCTGACCGTGAGGTTCCACGACTCCTTGGTGTTGTTGGGTATCGAGGTGTCGTTGCGCGGCAGCAGGTAGTTGTAAGACGTCTGCAAC
>JBGQHN010000018.1:0-26864 GCA_041497975.1 Planctomycetia bacterium
CAAGCGCCCGGCGGGGACGTGGCAAAGTCGAGCCACACCAGGCCGACCAGCGCCGTGATGAACGTCGTACCCAACAAGAGTCGCCAGCGCAGCAACGTTCTGGGCTCCTGTTGGGAATGACTCGATGCTTATCCGCTCAATCCGCCGAATCGCCGATCGCGGGACGCGAAGTCGCGGATGGCCTGGTGCAGATCGCTTTCGCGAAATTCCGGCCAGCAATGCTCCGTCACCCAAATCTCGGCATAGCTGATCTGCCACAACAAAAAATTGCTGACGCGCATTTCGCCCGCCGTGCGCACGAGCAAGTCGGGATCGGGCATGCCGGACGTGTACAGATGCCGGCTCACCACCTCTTCGTCGATGGCGCTGGGGTCGAGCTGGCCCGCGGCCACCGCCGCGGCGATTTCGCGAATCGCGTCGACCAGTTCCAGCCGGCTGCCATAGTTGATTGCCAGGCATAGCCGCAGGCCGGTGTTCGCGGCGCTCATGTCGATGGTCTTTTGCATCTCCCGCTGCACGGCCTCGGGAATGTCGCGCCTGCGACCGATCACGTTGACGCGGATGTTCTGCTCCATGATCGTGGAGCGTTCCTCGATCATGTACTGTTCGAGCAGGTGCATCAGAAATTCGAGCTCGCGCGGCGGTCGCTTCCAGTTTTCGCTGGACAGGCAGTACAGCGTCAGTTGCCCGATGTCGAGCCGGGCGCACTCTTCGGTGGTCCGCCGCACGCTGGCCACGCCCCGGCGATGACCTTCGATCCGCGGCAGCCCCTGGCGCTGGGCCCAGCGGCCGTTGCCGTCCATGATGATGGCGATATGCTTGGGCCGGGCCTCGAGCGGCACGTCCAAGATCTCGGCGGCGGAGGTTGTCGTTGGCTGGACCACTTTTGCTGCAAACCCGGGGTTGGTTCTCAATAAAAATAACGAGTGCCGCGTCAGCTTTTACGTTCGGCGAAGATGGTTTGTTCACGGTCCGGTCCGACCGAGACCACTTCCACCGGCCGGCCGATCAAATGGCTCAAACGAGCCAGGTAGTCGCGGGCCTCGCGCGGCAGATCGGCCATTGTACGGGCTTTGGTCGTGTCACGCTGCCAGCCCTTTACGGTTTCGAACACCGGCACGACCCGCCGCAGATCGTCCACGTGGCTGGGAAAATTGGTCACGCGCTTGCCGTCGAGCTCGTAGGCGGTGCAGATCTTCAGTTCCGGCAATTCGTCGAGCACGTCGAGCAGCATGACCGCCAGCGAATCGACGCCGCTGAGCCTCGCCGTATAGCGCACGGCCACGGCGTCAAACCAGCCGCAGCGCCGCGGGCGGCGCGTGACCGTGCCGTATTCGTTGCCCCGGTCGCGAATGTGCTGGCCGATTTCGTTGTCTTGTTCGGTGGGAAACGGTCCGCCGCCCACGCGCGTCGAATAGGCCTTGACCACGCCGATCACCTTGGTGATCCAACGGCCCGGCAAACCGGATCCGCTCGACACGCCGACGCCCGAGCTGTTGCTGCTGGTGACGAAGGGAAACGTGCCGTGATCGACGTCCAACAGGGCGCCTTGGGCTCCTTCCAGCAAGATGCGACGGCCGGCCTCGACCGCGTCCAGCAAATACGCCGTAGTGTCGCCGACAAACGGACGCAGCCGTTCGGCATAGCCCACATACTCGCGAATGATCTCGCCGGCATCGAACGGATGGGGCGCGATGAGCACGCCGACCGTGGCGTTTTTCGAGGCGGCGATGTACTCGAGCTTCTCGCGAAAGTTGTCGCGGTACAAATCGCCCAGCCGCACCGCGAACGAGCGGGCGACCTTGTCGCGATAACAAGGGCCGATGCCGCGCATCGTGGTGCCGATGTTCTCGCCGCTGGAACAGCTCTTGTCCAGAATCGCGTCTTCGGCAATGTGCCAGGGAAAGATCACGTGAGCCCGGTCGCTCAGCATCAGGTTGCTGCCCACCGCGATCCCGCGGGCCACCAGGCCGTCGATCTCCTGCAAGATACTGGCCGGGTTGAGCACCACGCCGCCGGTGACCACGCACTGGACCTGGGGGCTGAGAATGCCGCTGGGGATGAGCGACAGCTTGTACGTCTGGCCGCCGGTGACGACCGTGTGTCCGGCGTTGCTGCCGCCTTGGTAGCGGACCACGATGTCATGGTCGTCGGTCAACAAGTCGACGAGCTTGCCCTTGGCCTCGTCGCCCCATTGCAAGCCGATCACGCAGGTAACGCCCACCGCTGACAACCTCACCGGCCAAAGCAGATTTCACGGTCCGGAACACGGGCGCGCCAGGCCCGCCCACGTCCAAACTCACCAGTCTATGACCGCCGCGCCGCCGTGGTCAAGGTCGAGGCAATGCGGTGAAAGTCACCCGCGCGGAAATTGCCTGCAATACTCATACAGCGCCATGGCCGCGGCCGTGGCCACGTTGTAGCTGTACGGCAGGCCGTACACGGGAATCTCAACCACGTGGTCGACCAGGCACAAGGCGTCATCGGCCAGACCGGTGCGCTCGTTGCCCACGACGAGCAACGTTTTCCGCTCGAAGGCGAACGTGTGCAGATTCTGCGAGCCCGTGGTCTGCTCCAAGCCGACGAGCTCATAGCCCTGGGTCTTGAACTGCTTGAGCACCGGCGGCAGCGTGCGATGGACTTCGATCGTGATCGTGTCGGCGCCGTCGCGGGCAATTTTGTCGATCACTTTCGCGGCGCCGCAGGCAATCACCCGCGAGATGCCCAAGCAACTGGCCGCGCGCACGATCCGCGACAAGTTGACGTTGCTGCGCATGGGAGCGCAGGCGACAACGAGCTCACGCGGACGGTCCAGCCCGCTGGGCGGCTTGTGACGCTGGTGAGTGAAGGGACTCATCGACCTTCGAAATCGTTGGGGGGCCGCGGGAAATCCTAGGGATTCGACCGCCTGAACGCAAATGCCACGGTGCCCAACAAGCGTCCCAGGAGCGCCCAGGCGGCTCTTTTGACCACCAGGGAACTCGCCGGGTACACTGAGCAGATGCGCCAATCGCTTGGCAATGCCCGATCGGTGGACACCTAAATGAGACGCGTGAATCTCTGGCTTGTAACGCTGCTGTTGGCCGGATGCGGTGCCCGCTCCGACGCGGTGTTGCCCTCGTCCGGCGGCGCGCCGGCGACCGAAGCTTCGGTGGCGGCCGTCAATCATGCATCCCCGGCCGGCGACGAAGTGCGGCTGTCGATCGTCAGTTTCGACCAGATCGAGCGGCGCATCGCCGACAAGCGCGGCAAAGTGGTCGTGATGGACGCCTGGAGCACTTCCTGCCCGCCGTGCCTGCAGGAATTCCATAACCTGGTCGAGCTGCACAAGAAATACGGTCCCGAGCAGGTAGCCTGCATCTCGCTGAGTTTCGACTTCGAAGGGCTCGGCCAGCCCGAGGAACAGCAAGAGCCCGTGCTCAAGTTTTTGCGGCAGCAAGGGGCCACGTTCGACAACCTGTTGTCGAGCGAGGAATCGGACGTGCTGTATCGCAAGTTCCACCTGGCCGCCGTCCCGGCCGTGTTCGTATACGATCGCGCGGGCCAACTCCGCAAACGCTTCGACAACGAACAAGCCAAGAGCAAGGCCGAAGCCTTCACCTACGAGCAAGTCGGCCAGCTCGTTGCCGAATTGCTCAAGGAACAGCCGACCGTCGAATAACCGCGCGCGTCAGGCCGGCGCGCGGGTCAGCATGTAGTCGTCCAGGCGTATGCGGCGGTTGCCCTCGGGCATGGCGGCAAACAGCATGTCCAGCAGCGTGGAAAACTGCCGGGTCTTCAAACCATAGAAGTTGTGCTTGCCTTCGCGGCGGCGCTCGATAAGGCCCGCCACGCGCAACAGCGCCAGGTGATGACTCACCGCCGGCTGGCTCTCGTGCAGCAGGTCGCACAGCGCGCGCACGTGCAACTCGCTGCGCTGCGTAAGGTAGTACAGGATCCGCAGGCGCGTTTCGTCGGATAGTAATTTGAATAGCTTCACCAGGTCATTGACCAAATCGTCGGAGACGGTCAATGGCCTCCGCTCGGGCGATTCGGTCGTCGAATCACTTTGTTTTTCCGTGCCGGCATCCGCGGTGAGCGCCTTAACCATAGTTGTCCTCGAAAAAATCAAAGCAAAACCAGGCACCAAAGGCCAATGGGGACGGAAGCAAGAATCAAAAGTCGATGGAAAATGCCGCGCACTGGGCATCGACGCCCAGTCGCCAACTCGAGCTCGCTATTACCGTGATGTCAGACCGACAGTCGAGATGAGAATCATCGCTCTCGTAAGAGCCGTGCCGCCGTTCCACAGAACGTGGACATGGGTTATGCGGCCGCGCGAACTCGAACGCTTAAAAACCTCGGGCCATTGTAACGCCTTGTCTTGAAAAGGAAACAACTTTTCGTCTCCAGAACGGCGAATTTGCGGGTATATCTGCTGGCACAACGCATCAAGGAGCCTTCACATTTGACGCCGTATCGCGATCGCCCTGTCCCGCTGCCGGCCGATCGCGTTAATGGAACGCCACGCACCGTTTGCGCACCTCGCGCACTCGCTGCTGGCCGTTCGCTCGTCATACTCCGCGCCGGCCCGCGAACAGGAACGACGCTGAATTGGCCATCGGCGAACAGGACGTTCGAGCGGCCGACTCCGAACACTAGTCTTTACCTTGCGCGACACGAGATTGTTTCCACGACGCGGCGCCAGAACTTTTCTGGTGGCTGCCTGTTGAAAAATTGGGACAGGCACCTCGGGACATCGTTTTTCACGCTTTTTCGCGCGATCTGGCTCGGAGCCCGTCCGCCAGTCCCATTTTTCAACGCCCGGTAAGCGCAACCGCCTGGCCGGGACCCCGTTGAACACCCTTCGACACGGCGGCTCCCCCTTTGCGCCTGACCGGGTAAATCCGAGGGCTGCCGGCCAATCTGTCCGTGTGCCAGCTCACCCGAACGGCCTGGATTCACATTGACTCCCCGCTCGGGGGCTTCTAACATTGCTCGATTCTTTTCGGAGTATGCCGCCGATGGCCAAATTTCCGCCGGGTATACGTAGATCGCTGAAAGTCGTGGCCATTGTGTCGGTCATCGGGTTGTTGACGGTCGGGGTCTCGCTGTTTTCGATCTACGAAGCGTCGCAGCTCGTGCCCAAGTTTTATCACGAGGCCATTTCGCGCGGGCCCCAGGAACAGATCGAGGCCCGCGACCAGTTCGTCGTGCAGGCCACGGCGCTGGCCAGCGATTTGCATCGCCCCGGCAGTTGGCAAAGTCTGTTCACGGTGGACCAAATCAACGCCTGGCTGGCGCTGGAGCTCGCGACGAACTACCCGGGCTTGCTCCCCGACGAAATGACCGATCCGCGAGTTTCGATTCGCGACCGAGAGGCGACGATCGCGTGCCGGTACGAAAGCGGAGACATGGCGGCCGTGCTGTCGCTGGCGGTCGAAGTCTCGCTGCACGAGCCCAATGCCCTGGCATTGCGAATTCGCCGGGCGCGTGCCGGCGCGCTGCCGGTTCCGTTGGCCCAGGTGCTCGACGGGATCTCTCACGCGGCGCGGCAATTGAACCTGCGGCTCGAATGGCGCAAGATGCAAGGCGACCCGGTGGCGCTCATCACGTTTGACGGCCGGCGCGACGATCAGTTCCAGGGCCTCAACCTGCAGGCGATCGAACTGCGCGAAGGCGAGTTGTTCGTATGCGGAGTTAGCGGCCGAAGACGACCGCTTGAGAGCACCGACCCACCCGGCCGAGATCAGGCCCCGAGCGCTCAGGACGCTCCACCGGCCGATGCTCCGCCGATTGTCGGATCCGCGGAAAAAGAAACCCTCCAAAAATGACTCCCGTCCCGTTTCTGCAACGTTAGCGTGCCGCGCAGTCGCTGGCCGGTAAGCACGACTGTCAGCGTATCGTCGCTGCTTGTCTCGAGCCAGTACATGCCAGCGTCCCAGCGCGCAACCGAGCCTCGATCGCCCGAAACCGGCCCCTCGTAATCGAGGTAGGCCAGCCGATGCTCGGGCAATTGCTCGGCGTCGGCCTCGCCGCCTGGCGTCAGTTCAACAGGCAATGACCAGGTGCGCAGGGCCTGGCCCCACTCGAACATCAAATCCCAATGCGACGATCGCGGATGGCCAGGCGGAAAATCGTGACGCAAGATGACGTAGCGCGGCATGAATTCACGTTGTGCGAAAAGTATGGGGGCCGAGCGGGCCGCTGCCGTTGTTAAATTATCGCGCCGGTCGCGCCGCCGCCAGCGCCCGAGCAAGCCCGCCAGCTACGGCAGCACTTCGGTCGTTTGCTCGGCCGTGATCGGCTTGGCCTGCCCGCGGCTGGTAACTTCGACGTGCAAACGCCCCGCGCCGGGAGCCTGGCCCTTGAAGCGCAGCTCGAAGTTCAAGGGATTCTCGCCCGCGCGCAGCTCCCGCACCGCGGGGAAGCGGACTTCGCCGGGCATGATCCTCGGACGTTCCGGCAGCGGCGTGGTGGCTCCTTCGAAGCGCAGTTCGTTGCCAAACGTGGCCGTCACGGTCACGTCGAAGGCCGACTGTTGGCTCTTGTTGCTAACCAGGATTTGAAACGTGGTTTCCGTGCCGACTTTGATCGGATCGGCCGTTTCGGCCACCGTCACGTCGATTTGCGGTTGCCCTCCGGCAGGCGCAGCGCCCTCGGTCTGGGGCCGGACGATTTCCAAACACGCTTCGCTGGCTTGCGGCTCCATGCCCGGGGCCGTGACGGTGACCCGGTTGCAGCTTTTCGAGGTCTCGCGCAAACAGGTGAATTCGATGGCGCGGCGAATCGTTTTGCCCGGCTCGAGCCTGGCGATTTGCCAACCCAGCGCACCGCCGGCCAGCCAGGTCCTGCCTTCGGTCGCGCGCGCCGGCTGCAGCGTGGTTTCGAAGTTGTCCGCGATCTCGAAATTCTCGATGGCCTGATCGCTCAGATTAGTCACTTCGATCGTGAATAGCGCCGTTTCGCCGACCTGCTTTCGATCCGGTCCCGATTGCTTCACCGACAGCCGTGCCGAGGACGTGGCGGTGGTGTCGGCCTGGGGCCGTGCTTCGCCGGGCGCGGTGTCCGGGCTCGCGGCGCCGGGTCGTTCGGCAGGTAGCGCTGCGCCGGGCGCGGCGGGTTGCTCGCGCTGCGGCTCGTTGACCGTAACGCAACCGCGCGCCGTCGCTCGCAGTCCCCGCTCGCCGGTAACGGTGATCTCCTGGCACCACTGGCCAGGCCTGGTCACGCGGAACGTCACGTTCAAGCGCGACGTGCCGCCCGGCGGCAGGTCAACGATATCGGCTTCCACCGGACTGGACGAACGGGCATGTTCCAGTCCCGCGTCAAAACGATTCGTGACCACGAGTCGCGTGGCCCGGGCGTTGCCGCGATTGACGACCTGGATTTCAAAGTGCACGTCGCTGCCCACGACGGCCACTTCCGGACCACTGATCGTGACGTCCAATTGGGCCGCCGCTGTTTCTGCCGGAACAACGGCCGGCGGCGCCGGTTCGGCAGGACGCGTCGCCTGCTCGCTCGTGGTCCAAGTGTGCAAGGTCGATCCGGCGCCGATGGCCAGCGGCCGATTCT
Source organism: Planctomycetia bacterium (assembly GCA_041497975.1). Classification (GTDB taxonomy): domain Bacteria; phylum Planctomycetota; class Planctomycetia; order Pirellulales; family PALSA-1355; genus PALSA-1355. Next base: position 7,555 of record JBGQHN010000018.1, read on the forward strand.
GGCCGGCTGGTCCCGCGGGCCGAATCACTTGAATGGAAACCTGGTTCGTGCCGGCCGTGGGTTGTTTTTGGAAGATTTCAGCGATGGCTTCGCCCGACACGCCCGTCACGACTTCCACGCTTGCCGCGCCGTCGGGCGCAAAGCCGGCCTCCGGGCCACCGGTGATGGTGTAGCGCACCAGCCAGCCCACGAGCGGTGAGTTGTCAGTTTGCCGCGTGACGTTGGTTGCCAGAGCGTGGCGGCTACCGGCGGGCGACATGGCCGGCGCCGGGAATCGCCATTGCGCGTCGACCCAATAGATTGAAGCCGTCTGCTGACGGCGATCCCAACCGTAGACCTCGGGCGCAAACACCGTGACGTGGCTGGTGCCTTCGGTGGGCGAAGTGACGCTGGTCCACGACTGGCCGATTTGCACAAGAACGTCATCGGTCGGAGTCGGGGTGCCGCGATCCAATGTCATGGGCGCCGCGAAGGTCTTGTTGACGGCAAACCGGTTGTCGACTTTCTTCGGCAGACCATGCATCCAGTTGAGGATCTCCAGGGGTCCTCGCTCTCCAGGGCTGACAAACTGCCCGGCGCCGTCGGGCGAGAGCATCCATTCGACGCGCTGCCGGGGCTCCCAACGGCCGTCATATCCCGTGACGGTGGCGATCATAATGACTTCGCTGCCCACCGGCGCAATGACCTGGCTCGGGCTGACCGAGATGCCCCACTGGGGCGGCGCGACGGCTGCAACCGGCAATGCCGGCGCCGCGCCGGGAACGGGAACCATCGGCGGGGCATCGCAGGGCAAAAAAAGTCGTTCGCCACTTGGATCGATCCGCGGCAAGCAAAAATTCGCGCATCCCCCGCCCGCCAGCGCGCAGCACAGCCACAATCCGGGCAAGGCCCTGGCAAATGAGCAACGTTTGCAGGCCGCTTTTCGCGCGAACATAAGGCCATGCGCACCGGGAGACAAATTGCGACAACAGCGCCGCATCATGAAAACGTACCATGCACTTTTGGCAACATGGTGAATTTTTGCCACGCGTGCCAAGCGCGAAGCCGGCGCGTCCGCTACCACCGTCACGTCCCATCCCGCCAGCGGTTTGAGCAATACCGCGGGTTCGGGTTTTCGCGGGTATTGGTGCGCATGGACCCGCGGGAGCACCGGGAGTACGTGGACAATGAAAAGGGCCCCGCGCGATCGAGTCGCATCGGAATGGCGACTGGCCGGGCGGGGACCCGACGCTGGAAGAGTGGGTTACGGCCGGCTGCCAGCCTTATCGCCTGCCGAAAATTCCCGTTGCGTACCAGATGCCGTTGCGGCCGCGCTTGATGTCGTAACCGAAAAGCGGATGGCGCGAGCGGACTGCGCCCCAGTGGCCCGGGCTTTGGCGCCAGCTGTGGACACAATCGATGCAGGCTTCGACCAGGCTTTCGTTCGGCCAGCTCTCGGCCACGACCTCTTGCGCCATGACGCCGCTGGGCAGCCGCGAATTGATGCGATGAAAACGCGAATCCCAACTGTGGTGCCCCTGAACCAAGATCGCGGCCTGGTATTTGGCATGACTCTTGGCTTCTTCGGCCAGCACCGTGTGGAACTGACCCTGCGTGCTCGCGGGGGCTTCCGGGTGGACGCGCACCGCATAGATCATCGTGCGCTGCGTGAGCGTGGCGGGAGGCAAATCGAGAATGATCGACAGCGCTTTCTTGCGATAGTATTTGCCCGGCGTGAACGGGAACGTGCTCACGACGTAACCGTAGTATTCGGCGCGGACGTGCGCCAGATCGACGATGGCGATTCCCTGGCGGTGCAACATCTCCGCGAACGACGCGTGTTCGAGCAGTGTGATTTCCTGTCCGTCGACCGTAATCTGAGCGTCGCGCGGCAGCTTGACAAACACGTAGCGCTTCAGCTTTTCCTGAATTTCGACGTCGGACAGGGTCTCGGTCTCGAACGCCCGCCGGGCGGCGGTGAGCTGCGGCTCGTGGAAATAGATGCAGAGCAGTTTCCGGTCTTCGACCGCCTCTTTCATTGCCTCTTGATAGTCCGTGTACACGAATATCTCATCTGACGGAAAAACGGTGCCCTCGATGTTCTGCAGCTCTTCGTCGGGCACCGGCTCCGGCGGCGGGCCGGACCCGTCATCCTGGCCCTCCAGCTCTGCCGCCGCGGCCAACGCCGGCGCGTCGGCGGGGCGCTGTGTGGTCCCAGGTTCGCTCAACTGGGGTCCCTCGCTATCCGGTTCGGCTGGAATGGTGGTTTCCGACGCGGCAACTTGGGTCCCCTGGGGTGTCGGCTCAGCGGTGGCGACGTCGTCCTCCTGGGACTCAGCGTCGGAGCCAACGATCCAGTTGCCGTCGTGCGCTTTCCCAACGGTCACTACCTTGTCGTCTTGATCAACTTCGTCGAGGGCGATAGTGCCGTTTGCCGGGTCGTTCGCCGCAAATGGGACTTGCCAATCACTCGTCTTGACTTCGAGGGCGCTTTGCTCGGATTGCTCGACGGTTTGCTTGCTCTCGCACTCACTCACCGCGCCAGTTGCCGAGGGACTCAAACTCGAGTCCGACCCCTGCAGGTGATTGCGGTGGTCAACGATCATCGCCAGCGCGGACCACAGAAAGCAGGCGAATAGCGCCAAAAGTACAAAGTACGATCCTCGAACCATGATCTCGTCCTCTCGTCGTTAGACTCGGTGTCAGTCATCGCGCGATCCAGCCCTGGGGGGGTGGCTGGTGACTAACAGCTCATCCGGGAGCTGCAAGTCTGTTTGGTGTGACAGGCGCGAAGTCAATTGCCAGCATGCATGCGACCGGCCATGGTGCCATACGACCGCGCGCAGTGCAATGGGCCGAATGGGTGTAATTTATCGACAGAGAAAACTTTTATGAATTTATAATATAGTAAAAATAGATAATTTGAGTTCTATGGCAGTGGGGAGCGGGGAAGATGACAGCGATTGATCAACGCTCAGCGATTACTTAAGCCATAGCAGATAAAGAACTTTTGTGATATTAAGTAAGCCGGGAAAAACGGAGTTTCGTCTCTGCGTAAAGGAGTCGTGCGATGGGAACCAAAACTTGCCTCGTCTCAGCCGCGCTGGCCGTGTCCATCGCGCTATGCGCCCAGTATGCGCGCGCCGAAGATTCCAGCGAGTCGGCGCGAGCGGCATTGGCGAGCCTGGAAAGATGGCTTGGCTCGGGGGCGAACGGTCAACGTTGGGCGAAGTATTTGGACTTGCCGACGCTTCACGCCCAGCTCGACAAGGGCAATACGGCGGATCCCAGCGCGATTGACGCGATTCAGAAACAGCTCAGTAGCGGCGCGCCCGGCTTGGAATTGGCCCCGTTTGCGCGCTTGCGGGACGCGATTCGAACGTGGTCCGAAGAATTGGCGATCGCCAGAGCGCCCGGTTTGCCGGAAGCCGCGGCCGGCGCCGAAGCGTCGTTTCGTCCAGTTTCGGATGTCGACGTGCAGGCCGCCAAAGCTGAGCTTCAGGCCAGCGCCGCAAAGCTCGATCGTTTTCTGAAGGCCAGCGGGGCTAACGGCGCGGCCTGGAAAGAATTTCTTCGTTGGAAAACCCTCCAAGAGCATCTCGCATCGCCCGCGCCGGACGCCGAAGTCTTGAAGACCGTCCATCAGCAGTTCGCATCCGATCACAATGGCCTGGAGATGCCGGTCTTTGCCGACGTCGGCGCGGCGCTCGAGCGTTACATCAATGGATTGTCCGCCCGCAAAGAGGACCTGAAGTCGCAGTACGCGACCCAAATCAAGGGTCTCGCCGATGAATTGAAGCAATACGACACGCTGCCCAATGGCGAGGTGGCGTTCAGCCTGGGTTCGCGGCTGGGCTGGATGGAGAATATGCGCCAGGCGATGCCGTTGGTCCGCGCGATTCGCACGCGCTACTCGCATCCCAATGCTCACGTCAGGCTTTCGAGCCGGCTGGTGGCGGCGGGCATCGAGCGACCGGTGGACGAGGTCGCGCCGGTGCGCGATCTCATCTTGGGAACCAGCATCTCCGGCACGGGTCACACGACAGGCAAGATCGCGGTGCGCCTCGTGCCCACCACCGACAAGGCGACGATGGACACCGTGTTGCAAGGCACGGTTCGTACTCGCACGGTCGGCTACAACGGTCCGGCCACGGTTCATAGCGTCGGCACGACCGAAATCTCGGGCAACAAGCGAATCGTGATGGACGAAAAAGGACTGGCCAGTTATCCCGCCCAGGCAACCGCCAAGACCAAGACCGAGTTCAGGAGTATTGCCGCCGGTCGCAAGGGCACGGGGATCGTGCAAAAGATCGCGACGCGGAAGGCGTACCAGCTCAAGGGGGAATCGGAAAAAATCGCGGCCGACCATGCAGCCGCGCGCGTGCGAACGCGCGTCGAGAGCGAGGCCGCGCACGGGTTGAGCCAGGCGCATTGGAATTATGTCAACAAGATGCGCAATCCGCTGTTACGGCGCAGCGCGTTCCCGCCGCTGCTGCGATTCAGCACCCAAGCGGACGCACTGTTTCTTACCGCGTTGCAGGCCAATCGCTATCAGATTGCCGCTCCGAACAATCCGCCCAGCGTCGCCGTGGAAAGCGACCTGGCGGCCCAAGTGCACGAATCGGCGATCAACAACCTGGCCGCGGCGCTGTTGAGCGGAGTGACGATCAAGGAAGAGGACGCCCAGAAACAAGCCGTCGACCTGTTGGGAAAACTGCCCGAGCAGCTCAAAAGCGAAGAGGACCGCGATCCCTGGTCGATCACTTTTGCCAGGCTGCGCCCGGTGACGGTCAAGTTCGCCGACAATGGAGTGCAGATCACGATCCGCGGCCAGCGATTTACCTCGGGTGAACGCGACTTTCAGGCCATGAACGTCACGGCCGATTACAAGATCGAACGCGACGGCGAACGTTTCCGGCTCGTGCGCAAAGACGAGCTGCAGATCGAACCACCCAACTTCGTCAAGGGCAGAACCCTGTCGGGCCGACAAGTCGCCTTGAAGACCCTGTTGGAAAAACGGTTCGGCAAAATATTCGAACGGGAGATCAAGTCCGAGGGCCTTGTTCTCCCCGGACGCTGGCGCGAGGCCGGTCGGCTCGACCCCAAGCAGTTGCAAGCCACCGACGGTTGGTTGGTGGCCGCCTGGATTGAAAGCGGCGAGCCGGCTCCGGCGGAAGATAAAGTGGCCCAGACCGATCGCTAAATGCCGTTTTGAAATGGCGGCAGGGCGCGCACTTTCCAAATCTTGGCGCCCGGATTCGCAAGCGACTCCTCTTCGACCCACGCTGAAAACAGCTATAATCGCTGTCGCGCGACAAGAAACGTGCTACGCAGCGCCGCAAGCGAGGGTGCGATATGAGCCAATTCGTCGAGATCGAATTTGACTGCCTGCCCTTGCGATCCGTGGGACGCATGGACATCCCGATCGATGCTTCGCCGCAGTACCGCGCTCGCTGCGAACGGATCAAGCGCGCCTTGGAGATGCACGGCTCGCACAATAGCTATTTTCTTTACAATGCCCGGTGCACGTTTCACCTGACGAATCAAAGCGATTTTGGCATGATCCAGTTTCGCTTTGAAGGAACCGCGCTGACTGACGCGTCGGATCGCAAGACGCTGCGCTGCGATCTGGAAGTCGAATTGATCCGCGAGACTTGCGATTGGCTCACGGCGCCAGTCACCGCCTGGCTGTCCGAATCGGTCACCAGGGCGGTGGAGATTGAGTTCGATCGCTACATCGCCGCCGGCGATCTGGCGCAAACGGTCGAGCGGATCGCCAAGCTGCAAGCGCAAAGCGACGAGCGCGGCGGCTATGTGGGCATGTATCTGTAAGAGCGCGCGACCGAGTGCTTGCTGGGACGCCGGGCGATGCCGAAAGCATGCTGGCGCCACCGTGTCTCATGGCAAGCCGCGCGGTTGCCCCGCGGTCGATCAACCGCCAACCCGAATCACTCATGCTCCCCAACTCTCCAACTCGAATTGGAAGGCTTGGAATGCAAACGTGAATAAGAAGACTGGATCAACATTTCCTGTCGCAGGAACCTGTCTTTATGCGCAGAATGTCCGAAGTTTGAGGATTGCAGAGTCGATACCTTGGTCTGCCGAATTCTCGTTTTGATGTGCTAGCGCGCCATAGCGCCAGCTAAATCAAGCGAGCGGTCGGTGTGGACGGGGGGCGTCCAATAGTTTTTGTCCGTCGCTCGCTGCAGTGCTGCCCAGGCAGCCTGAACGAGCGGCACAAGAGCGCGTTAGGGACACCAACCCCCAAGGGTCGATCGATGAAACGGCGAGTCCACACCATCTGGGCGATTCTCACGTCCCTGATGACTGCCTTCACGGGTTGCCGCCCGCAACAGCCGTTTTACCTGAAAGAGGACGGCGATCTTTCGCATTACTTGGGCGTCGCGACGGACATTGATTATCCGGACGTGCACACCGAGACTCTGGACGACGTAACGCGGGCGTTGCCGCCGTTGACCTTGGCGAACTTGAAGTACGCCACGCGTTGGGAGTTGACCCTCGAGGACGCGATTCAAAATGCGCTGGCCAATACCAAGGTGATGCGGCCCTTGGGCGGAAGGTTTGTCAGCTCGGCGTTCAACAACCGTGCCCAAACCGGCGACGCGCCCGATTCGGTCACGTCGTCGCCCGACACTTCGAGAACCATCTACGATCCGGCGATCACGGAAACGACGCCCTTCACCGGCGTGGAATACGCCTTGTCGCAGTTCGACGCGCAGTGGACGACCAACCTGTTTTATCAGAAGAACGACCGCCAGCAAAACGTCGCAACCTCGAATGTGCTTTCGCCGTTCTTCCGCAACGTGTTTGTACAGGACACGAGCAATTTCAACACCCAGCTCACCAAGTTCACCGCACAGGGCGGCGTGTTCACGGTCCGCAACAGCATCGTTTACGACTTGAACAACAATCCCACGCGGCAGGTCCCGGCCGATTGGAACGCCAACTATGAAATGAGCTTCAATCAGCCGTTGCTGGCCGGAGCCGGCGCGCAGTTTAACCGCATCGCCGGGCCGTTCAATCCGTTCACGCAGATCGTGGGCGGTGCCCAGCAGTCGCAACAGTTCGATGGCGTCGTGCTGGCCCGGATCAACGTCGACATCAGCCTGGCCGACTTCGAAGCCGGAGTGCGCAACCTGGTCAGCGATACCGAACAGGCCTACTGGGAACTGGCGTTCGCCTGGCGCAACCTGGAAACCTCGAACACGGCCTTGAACAGCGCCCGGCAGACGTGGAAGAAGATTCATTTGCTGTACATCGTGGGCACCCGCGGCGGTGAAGCCAAGGAAGAAGCGCAGGCCCGCGAGCAGTACTATCAATTCAAGAGCCAGACGCAAACGTTGCTCAACGAATTGTTCCGCGCCGAGAACCGGTTGCGGTACGTAATGGGCCTGGCGGCCACCGACGGACGCTTGATTCTGCCGATCGACAGGCCCACGGTCGCCAAGGTGGAATTCGACTGGAATGAAATCACCGAGGAAGCCTTGTCGCGCAGCCTCGATTTGCGGCGGCAAAAGTGGCGTATCAAGCAGCGCGAGCTGGAATTGATCGCCGCCAAGAATCTGCTGCTGCCGCGAGTGGACTTGACCGGCACGTATCGCTGGCTGGGCCTGGGCGATACGCTCATCAACTCGGGAGCCAATCGATTTGTTCTGCCGCCAGACCCGGCGACGGGTATTGCAGGCACAAGTGCCTTGGGAACGTTGGCTGCCGGGCAATTCCAGGAATGGGCCCTGGGCGTGCAGGCTACGATGCCCCTCGGCTTTCGCAAGGAATTGTCCACCGTACGGCACTATCAATTGAACCTGGCTCGCGAACGCGCCAGGTTGCAGGACGAGGAATTGGAAGTCTCCCACCAGTTGGCAGACGCCGTGCGGCAGTTGGAATTGAACTACGAGCTGACACAGACCAACTTCAATCGCACGTTGGCCGCCGACCGCCAGGTCGAGGCCGTGCAAGCCGCGTTCGAAGCCGAAACGGTCACCTTGGACCAGTTGCTCGAGGCCCAACGCCGCCGCTCGGAAGCCCAGACCAGCTACTTCCGTACGCTGTTGGACTATCAACGGGCGATTATCGGCGTCCACTATCGCAAGGGTTCATTGCTCGAATACAATAACGTTTTCCTGGCTGAAGGCCCATGGCCGGCCAAAGCCCAATTCGACGCCCATCGACTGGCTCGCCAGCGAGACGCCAGCGTTTATCTGAATTATGGATTTACTCGGCCCGACGTCATCAGCCAGGGTCCGGTTCGACAGACGCGCCCCGGCGAAGAACTATCGCCCGAGGGGATGGAGATGTCGCCCATGGATGGCCGGCGGCAGGAAACGAACTCCCGTGAGGAACTGCCAGTGCCCGAGGAAGCTTTGCCCTCGGCGGATTCCGGCCTGGGCGCGAAATCCTCGCAACGGCTGCGGACCGCGTCAGCCAGCCAGGGCGGGTTCGAATGGGGGCCGCTGGGTCAGATCGTCGATGAGATCGAGCCGCGTGATCCCGCCTGGACCGACAAGACGCCCGAGCCGCTCAGCCGGAAGCCGGAACCCCGCTCCATCGTGAAGCGGCCTGAACCGGCTCCTGCCGCGAACAAGACAGTCAACAACGCCACAAGCGCCGTGCCGACGACTTTTCCAGTTTCCAGGCCGGTCGTGCAACCGGCGTCGCACCAGGATTGGAAGTCGGCCAGCGAACATGAACCTGTCCAGAATCAGTCGCCTGGTCCAGCTTTTAGGCCTGTTACAGGGAGGTAAGGCGCACAACGCCGGCGCGCTGGCCAAGATCTGCGACGTGAGCCGGCGCACCATCTTTCGCGATTTCGACGTGCTCAGGCGCTCGGGCGTTCCGCTGTTATACGACGACAACCAGTGCGTCTACCGGATTCCCGAAACGTATTTTCTTCCGCCCACCGACTTCACGACCGACGAAGCGCTGGCGGTCGTGATCCTGTGCCATGAGCTGGGCGGCAACAGCCAGCTGCCGTTCTACGAAGCCGCGCAGCGGGCCGCGCTCAAGCTCGAAAGCAGCCTGCCCGCTCGCGTCCGAGACCATTTGCGCGAGGCGACCGCCGCAGTTCGCATCAACATCGAGCCTGGCAATCGCCTGGATGGCCGACGGCCCATCTATCAACAGCTGTTGCAGTCGATCGCCGACCGCTGCTCGGTACGCATCACCTACGACAGTTTCAGCGATGGCCAGGTCATTCGAATGAAGTTGTCCCCCTATCGCCTGCTCTACAGCCGGCACAGTTGGTACGTCATTGGCCGATCGAGTGTGCATCGCGAGGCGCGAACCTTCAACGTGGGCCGCATCCAGGAGCTGATCCCGCTCGACGAGCCGTTCCACCTCCCGCGCGGTTTCAGCATCGAGCGCTACCTGGGCAATGCCTGGCACATGATTCCCGACGGGCCCGACCAGGAAGTCGTGGTGCGGTTCGCGCCGCTGGTGGCGCGAAACGTGGCCGAAGTGGCCTGGCACAAGACCCAGCGCGTCGTTCACCGCGAGGACGGCTCACTGGATTTCCACGTGCGCGTATCGGGACTGCAGGAAATCGCCTGGTGGATCATGGGCTATGGCGACCAGGCCGAAGTGCTCAGGCCGGGCCGGCTGCGGCAAATGATCGCCGAGCGCGCAGGCCGGCTGGTGGAAATGTATAATAGCCGGCCATAAGTACGCCGCGCCGGCGCCAGACGCATTTCGAGGTCTCATGTTCTTCTCATTCGACGGACTCGACGGGGTCGGCAAGTCCACGCAAATGGATTTGTTTCTCCACTGGTTGCGCGCCGGCGGTCACCACGTGGTGACGTGCCGCGATCCTGGCAGCACCCCGTTGGGCGAGGCCATCCGCGAGATCCTGCTCGGCCACCGTTTGCCCATCGCACGCACCAGCGAAATGCTGCTGTTCATGGCGGCGCGGGCCCAATTGGTCGCCGAGGTGATTCGACCCGCGCTGGCGCAGGGCAAGACCGTGGTTTCGGATCGCTACCTGTTGGCCAATCTCGTCTATCAGGGACATGCCGGCGGGCTCGACGCGGAGGCGATCCGACGCATCGGCCAGGTGGCGACCGATCAGATCATGCCGGACCTGGTGTTCCTGCTGGACATGCCTCCCGAGGCCGCCATGGCGCGGATCGATCGCCAGGCAGATCGCATGGAAAGTCAGGGCGCCCAATACCAAGCCCGGCTGCGGCAAGGTTTTTTGGACGAAGCCGCCAACGATCCGCTGCGAATCGTCGTGATCGACGCCGCGCGCGAGGTTGACGCCGTCCAGCGCGATATTCGCGCCGCGGCCGACCGGCTATTCGGAAACGTCGGGGCGGGCTGACGCGCGCCGTTGGCAAGAGAGAGAATCGACGATGGCATGGCAAGGCATCATGGGGCATGACGACGTCGTCGAGCGCTTGCGCCTGGCCCTGGCGCGGGAACGGCTGGCCAGCACGTTTCTGTTCGTCGGCCCCCCAGGGATCGGCAAACGGGCAGTGGCCGAAAAACTGGCCCAAGCGCTGCTCTGCCAGGAAGTGCCCGCCCGCGAGCTGGCGCCCTGCGGAACGTGCGCGGCGTGCCTGCAAGTCGTCGCGCACACGCATCCCGATTTGACGATTATCGACAAGCCCGCCGACAAGAGTTTCATTCCGCTGTCGATGTTCGTCGGCGACGACGCGCACCGGATGCGCGAAGGCCTGTGCCACGACATATCGCTGAAGCCCTTCATGGGCGGCCGCAAGGTGGCGATAATCGACGATGCCGATTATCTCAACGAAGAGAGCGCCAACTGCCTGCTCAAGACGCTGGAAGAGCCGCCGCCCAACTCGGTGCTGATCTTGATCGGCACGAGCGCCGACAAGCAATTGCCCACCATTCGCTCGCGCGCGCAGACGATTCGCTTCCGTCCGCTGGATACCGCGAGCGTGGCCGAAATCCTCCAGTCGCGGGGACTGGTCAGCGACGCGGGGCTGGCTCGTCGGCTGGCCGAATTTTCCGCGGGCAGCATCGAGCGCGCCCTCGAGCTGGCCGACGAAGACCTATGGGCGTTTCGCAAGCACCTGTTGCGCGCCGTGACCGGCCGAGATATCGACAGCGTCGCGTTGTCCCAGCAAGTCGTGGCGTTCGTCGAAGCGGCCGGCAAAGAAGCCCCCGCGCGGAGAGCGCGGTCGCGGCAAGTGATCGGCTTCGCGGTCGACTTCTATCGGCAACTGCTGCGCGCGCGGTGCGGCGCCAAAGTACACGGCGACGCGGAGCTGGCCGCCGCGGTCGAACAGGCAAGCTCGGCCGGTTGGCTGGACGCCGAGACAGCGACAGCCGCGATCGACCGCTCGTTGGATGCTCTGGCGCAGATCGACCGCAACGCGCACCAGACGACTCTGGTGGAATGCTGGCTCGATGACTTGTCGCGCATTATCGAAACCGGTCAGCCGGTAGCCGGCTATGACCAATAAGCGCGTGCGCACGGCAGCTCGCGACTACCAGGCCGTCGAAAAATGGGACTGGCTCGCAGCCGGATTGCCGGAAAGTGCGTGAAAAAGCCACGTCCGCGAGGTACCTGTCCCAATTTTTCAACAGGCGACTACGCCTCGCCCTGCAGAGTCAGCACGAGCTTGCGGTTGCCCGCCCGATTTCGATGCTCGCACAAATAGATGCCCTGCCAGGTTCCCAACTGCAGCCGGCCGCCGCGCACCGGAATGCTGACCGACGAACCCAACAGCGACGACTTGACGTGGGCCGGCATGTCGTCGGGTCCTTCGATCGTATGCCGGTAATCCAGGTCTTCCGGCGCGATCGTATTGAACGACGCTTCCAGGTCGAAGGGCACGTCGGCGTCGGCGTTCTCGTTGATCGTTACCGAGGCCGACGTGTGTTGGATAAAAACGTGCAACAGCCCGACTTCGACGCGCGCCAGCTCGGGCAGCGCCTCGACGACGCGCGCGGTGATCAAGTGAAAGCCGCGGCGTTGCGGCGTCAGTTCCAGAGTGCGTTGAAACCAGGCCATGTTTTGAGTGCGCTCAACGGGCTTTCGAGACTCAACGAAACTTCTTTCAGCCTATCAGAAGTGGCCGGCCGGCCAAGGGAGTCGCGCACCAGCGTCGACCAAGGCCCTCAATACCCGCGCTGCGGCCCCCTGGCCCAGAATGCCGAAACTTGCAAGCGATTCTGCGGCAAATTTGCCTATTTTCGCGGGACAAAAGCGCTTCTGGACTATTGACTTTTCGCGCGCCAGGAGGATAATAAATCGTTTTACGCGAGGGTGTGTATCCCCCGATTCGGATTCTCAACCAGCCCGCCTCATCCGAAGAATGACGCTCGCCCGACAGCGGCCGCCAGGACGGCTTGGACCCGGCGAGACGTGTTTGACCGGCCCGACGGATCGGTTCGCATTGGCTTTTGCACGCAAGGCGTTGGTGCTGACAAAACGGCGACAGCAAAGGGGCTATTCTTTTCCAGTTGGAGGGTGTGATTCGATGCGGCAGATGCGGAATGTATTTGAAGCGATTTTGAAGTACGGCCATGACGAGGATTTTTCTCCCACCGAGGATGAAGAATTCTCCCCGACCGAAGCGCCGGCCGGGTCGAGAGAAAAACTCGACGTGATGGCGGACCGCGTGATGCGCGGCGAGCCGCTGTGGCATCAGGATGATCGTCCTGATTACAGCGGGTTGACCGGCGCGGTGCGTCCGCGCGAGTAGAGACGGTTTGTCCGCGCGAGTAAGCTCGCCGCGGTGCCGTCGAACGGTTTGCCAAACACATCGTCAGTCTCAGGACCGGCGATGTGTTTTTTTTGGATACAACTCCCGAACGCATCGCTCGCGGCGGCCGGCCTACTTGCCCGTCGACGCTTGCGCCGACTGCGTCTGATCGAAGGCGGCCTTCTCAGCCAGCAGGTTTTGCAGGTTCGCTTGCGCGGCTGCGGCGGCTTCGGCCGCGGCCTTGCTGACTTTGGCTTTTTCGGCCACGACCGCTTCCGCGGCCGCCAGTTCGGCCGCCGCTTTCTTCGCCGCATCGGCCGTCGTGGCTGCCGCGGCCGTCTGCGATTGCACGAGCATCTCCAAGGTCGGCGGATTCGGCGGAAGCTGCGCCACCTGCTTACCGTCGGCTACCTCGGACAGCCGCACCTCGCCCAGCCAATCGCCGGCCGCGACGCGGGCCGCGTCGTGCGTAAAGGCAACTTCGGTGGCGATGTCTCCCAACGCCGGCAACTCGCGGATGGCCGCTCCATTGCCGTCCCAGATTTTCGTCGTGCGGTCGCGGCCCGCCGAAACGAGCTTGCCGTCCTTCGAAAACTCGACCGAAGCGACGCCGCCGCCATGCGCCGCCCAGCTCTTGATCTCCTTGCCGCCATCCATTTCCCAGAGCTTGATCGTGCCGTCTTCGCTGCTGGAGGCCAAAACGTTGGAGTCGATGCGCCATGTCACGTCGGTGATCGCCCCCTTGTGGCCGGCCAGGTTTTGATACTCGCGGGCCGTCTCGGCTTCCCACACGAACATGCCGCCGCTGCGATCGGCAGTGGCCAGCAGCACGCCGTCCGGACTGAATTCCAACGCGTAAATCCACTCCGTGTGCTTGCGAATCTCATGCACCAGCGAACCGTCCGCGGTCGAGTAGATGCGCACCACGCGGCCCGGACCACCCAGCGCAATGCGCGTATGATCTTCGTTGATGTCCGCGGCCAGCACGACGTCCAGTTCGTCGCCAACCTCGAAGACGCGCTTGCCACTCTTGACGTCATAGACGATCACGCTGCCGCTCTTGGCGCCGACGCCGCCGCCGGCCAACAGCAACGAACCGCTGCGGCTGAACTTCAAGATGTGCGGCGTCCCCTCGGGAAAAGCCAGCACACCCAGAAGCTGCGCGTTGTCGGAGTTATAGAGCGAGATCTGCTTTTGGCCGGCCACCGCCACCAGCGGAGCCCAGGGGCTGGCGGCCAATGCCGTCACCGCCGCGGCGCGAGCCGTGTAGACCACCGGCTGGCGCGGGAGTTTTTCGGGCATCGGCGGCGGGCCCTCGGGCTTGGTCGCTCCGCCCGAAGCGCTCAAGTTGATGGCGGGCTGCTTCTTGATTTTCGCGACCGACCCGTCGTTTTCAAGCGCGCCGCCGGCGATCCAGGCTTTGATCACGTCCAGCTTCGCGGCCGGCAGCTTGTCTTGATTGGGCGGCATTTTCGGTTCTTCGGCGTGCGACACCAGGCTCCACAATCGCGAACCGTCCGCGTCGCCCGGCTGGAATACCGGCCCGGTTGAGCCGCCCTGAGAGATCCCGGCAAACGAGGCCAGCGACAGGTCGCTTTTCTTCGTGTCCTGGTTGTGGCAGCTAAAGCAGTGCTCGCGAAAAATCGGCCGCACGTGCTCGTCATACGTAATTTTCGCGGGTGGCTTGGCCTCGGCCGGCTTGGCTTCGTCTGCGACTGCACGCTGGCCGGCCACGGTCGAAAGCACCACAACCAGCCCGCCGATCAGCGACGTCTTATGGAAAAAACTGCTCATAATGGTCCCGTTTAATGGTTGAACAGAAATTCGCGCGAGTTGAGCACGGCCCACAGAATGTCGTCGACCGCGTTGCGAGGATTGGGCTCGGCGGCCAACAGAGCGTCGAGCCTTTGCATTTCATCCGGGCTGGGCTTGCGCGACAAGCACGCCATGTAAATGGTTTCCACGACTTGGGCCGGCTTCTGGCCGGCATCGAGTTGTTTCTGCAAGCGTTTGCTCTCGCCGATTTTGCGCGTGAGCGTGTCGCCGTTGATCATGTGCAGGGCTTGCGACAGCGTCGGCTCGGTCGTGGCCTCGCCCGCGCAGGCGGTAGTTCTCGGCGAACGGCCGAAGGAGCTCAAGAAATAGTTGCTCGCCTGGCCGTCGGCGATCTGCACGGCGCGCGAACCCAGCGGCAACCCCTGAAACTTTTCCTGGATTTCGGTGACCTGGGTCAAGCAATCCAGCAGGTTTTCGGCGGGGATGCGCCGAATCTTGCTGTGCGAGAAATTCTTCGTGTCGTCGGCGTTGCTGGCGTTGGCCTGCGAAGCGCGCTGGTAGGTTTGCGAATTGCACATGTCGCGCACCAGCTGCTTGAAGTCGTAGTTGTATGACGTCAGCTTGGCTCCCAGCGCCTGAAACAGCTCGGGATTGCTGGCCGGGTTGCTCACGCGAATGTCGTCCACCGGCTCGACGATGCCCAGGCCGAAAAAGTGGGCCCACACGCGATTGGCCACGCTCGTGGCGAAGAACGGATTCTCCGGCGAGGCCAGCCATTTGACGAGCACCTCGCGGCGGTCCTTGCCGTTGACGTCAGGCGTCGGGCCTCCCAAAAACTTGGGCGCCATGCGCCGCGCGCCGACCGGGTGATTGACCTCGCCGCCGCCGGAGTTGAAAATGATCGTCTCGCGATAATCCTCTCCCTGCTTGCGGCCGATCTGGGCGAAAAACGCCGCAAAGCTGTAATAGTCGTCCATCGTCCAGCGGTCGAAGGGATGATTGTGGCACTGCGTGCACTGCGTGCGAATTCCCATGAATACCTGGGCCACGTTCTCCGCCGTCTTGAGCGTGTCGCGCTCGATCTGGTAATAGTTCGTGGCCGGATTCTTGAAGGTGCCGCCGTTGGCGCTCAGCAGGTTCTGCACCATCTGGTTGAGCGGAACGTTGCTCGATATCTGGTTGGTCAGCCAATTCGAATACAAGAACATCGACTTGTAGCTGACCTCGTTGGTCGTCTTGACCATCAGCAGGTTGGCCCACTTGAGGGCCCAGATTTCCGAAAACTCCTTGCGCTCCAGCAGCCGGTCGACCAGCTTGGCTCGCTTGGCAGGATCGGCGTCCGCAACGAACGATTGATACTCTTCAATCGTCGGCAGCAAGCCCGTGATGTCGATCGTCGCACGCCGCAAAAACACTTCGTCGCTGCACAGGTCGCTGGGCAGGACGCGGATGCGCTGCAGCTTGGCGTTCACAAGCTCGTCGACGTAATTGGCAGGCGGGGTCGTGGGCGGGGCGTATTGCAAATCCTTGGGAAGCACCAACACCTGGCTGCCGACGGTGTGCGTGGCGAAGCGAGCCATGATAAAGGCCTCGCCCCGCGCCGCCGCCGTCACCAGGCCGTCGGCGCTGATCGGCGCCGAGTTGTCATTGTTCGTCAAAAACACGACCAGGTTCGTCACGTCGCGATCGGTTCCGTCGGAATACCTGGCCCGCGCGATAAACTGCTGCTTCGTGTCCTGGCCTTCGAGGACCGCCTTGGGCGGATACAGCTCGAGCGCCGTCGGCGTCGCCACCTCAGGGGCGTCTTTCGGCACGCCCGCTTCCAGCCACCGCAAGACCGTCGCGTAGTATTCGCTATCGGGGGCAAACCGCTTGCCGCCCGTGTGCGGCACGCTGCCGTCGGGCTTTTGCAGCAACATGCTTTCGCGCGGCAAAGCCAGGTTGACGCGGCGGAAGCCGATCTCGTGCGTGATGCGGTGATGGTCGCCATCGGGGTCGTAGCCAAACAGCGACAGATTAAAGCCGTCCTTGCCGCGCGCCGCGCCGTGACAACTGCCCGTGTTGCAGCCGCTGCGCATAAAGACCGGCATCACGTCCAGCTTGAAACTGATGGGCCGTTCGACGGTCGCGTCCTTGACCGTCACCGGCAGGGTGACCGTCTGGCCCTGGTATTCCAGCGTCAAGGTGGTGGCGCCGTCGGCGGCCGGATAGAGCGTATTGCCCTCCATGCGCACTAGCGCCGGGTTGGCCAACGTAACCTTGGCCGCCGCCGTAACGTCCTGGGTTACGCCGTCGCCGCGCGTGGCCACGACGATGAATTTCTGGCGGTCGCGGTTGGTCGTCAACTGGACGTCGGGCGGAAAGGCCTCGAGCTTCACCGCTGGTGCATCGGCGGCCGAGGCGACGCTTGCCATCGCGGCCAGCCACGCCAGCGCGTGGAAAGTTGTTCGTTTCATTTCGCTTCTCCTGCGCTCTTGGCGGCCGCTTTCGCTTGTTGTCGTTCGAGACGTAGCTTTTCCAATTGGCTCAGTCGTTTCTCCGCCGGCGGCATGGGAGCGGCCGCCGCGGGCATGGGCGCCGGCGCGGCCGCCGGTTGGTTGGGCTTGGGTGGAAGCGGCGTGTCGATCCGCAGCTCGCCGGTGCCCAGCGTGTGAGAGATCGGTTCGCCGCTGGCCACGATGACCGCTCGGCAAATTACGGTCTTGTGCCGGCCGGCCGGCGAGTTGGCCGTCGTCTTGACCGGGAAGATCAACTCGGTGGAATCCTTCGTGATCTCGCGCGGCTCGGTGGTCACCTCGTTGGGCAGGCCGAGCAACTCGATCTTAGCGGGCCCCTCGAAATCCTTGCGCTTCTCGACCTTGATAACCAGGTCGGTGGGCTTGCCCTGCTCGGTCGCCGCCGATTGAAAATTGAACGCCAGATACGGCTCCGAGACTTCGAGCGTCGCCATCTGCGAAGCCACGGTGATCGGCCCGTCGCCGACCGTGGCGTCGCCCAGCACGACGATTTTCCACTTGTTCACTTCCGCGCCGCCGTTGGCCGTCAGCGGAATGACTGCCTCGTTCTGGCCTTCGGGAATCACGATCGAGCCCGAGGAGCCCACGCCGGGCGGATTGTAGAGCATCGCCACGGCGATGGGGGCCTTGAAGCCTTCGGCGCGCGTGGCAACCACTTTCAAATTCATGGCCCCATCGCGCACCAGCGGAACCTTCGGCTCGACGATGTCGATCTTGAACGGCACCGTTTGCGTCACCGCGGTCGCCAAGCGCTCCGCGTATTGGTTCCAGACCTCGATGTTGTTTTGTCCGCGCACCAGCGACGTCCGTTGTCGCAGACGTCCTTCGATCTTTTGGTTCGGATCGGCGTGCCGACCCACGATGTCGACCAGCGCGCCTGCCAAGGGCGCGTCGGCCGCGGCCGACAGCAACACCGGCACGTCGCCGCGATTGGCCAGCATGGGCAACGTCTCGACGGTCACGCCCGGCGGCAGATCCTTGAATTCCAGGTTCAAGTCACCGCCGAAATCGGCCCGCGCGGCGTTCACCAGAAACGCCATGCGATTGCCCTGCGGCACCGGCGCCACGATATCGACGAATTGGCTGCGTTCCGAGACTCCCAGCGTCAACACCGGCTTGACCGGCGCGATTTCAACCCGATAAACGTAGTCGGCGCCACCCTGTTTCAAATGGTCTTGCACTTGAATGACGTAGGTGTCATCTTCCGGCACCGTGAATCGCTGAAAACTATCCGGTCCGCCGCTGTCGTCGTTGCCCGCCACGAGCGCGCCACCGACACGGTAAATGTTGACCACGGTGTCCAGCGGCGAGCCCATCGCCCGGGCAAGCGCGCGCACGTCAAAGACCTGTCCCTTCTTGGCGGCGAACTTGAAACAATCGACGTCGCCCGGCTGCGAAATCACGCCGCCCACGGCGATCGGGGCCTCGCAGGCCGTGGCCTCGGGCAATCCATTGTTGGGCTCGACTTCCAGGACGTTGTTCAAGTCGCTCAAGCGGAACGGATTGGCCGAAGGCGAGATGCCGCGCTCATCCTTGGCGAAAATGCCGAAGGTCGAAGAGACCGCCGGCGGCAGCGTGACCTTTTCGGTCCGCGCGCCCGACACGTCGCCCAGCCACTGGAGATCCAAGGTCTCGCCGGCCTTGCCGCCCAGCGGCAGCGACGCCGTCGGCCTGGGGAAGCGCCCCACGTGCAAGCGATACAGGCACGAGCCGTTGCCGGCGAACGACGTTTCGCGGACCTGCACAATGTAGGTGCCGTCTTCGGGAGCAACGAGCGACGCGATGCAATCCTGCTTCACTAACGGCGCGTCGTCCGAGCGCGCCAACTCGAAGCGCTTGGTATCGAAGATGGCGACGTAGGGATCGAAGAACGTCAGTCCCAGCCGCAAGCCCTCGAGTTCGGCCGTGATCCGTTCGCCCTTCTTGGCTTCGACGGCAAAGTATTCGACGTCTTCGTTCTCGACCACGCCGTTGACCGTGGTGTCGAGGTTGATCTTCTGCGGCTGAGTGAAGTCGTTGTTCGGTTCGACTTCCTTGATTTCCGGCAGGGCACCGACGCTGAAGGTGCGCAGGTTGCTGACGCCGCTGGCGCTGCGAATGCGCAACTGGTGCAGACCCAAGCGGCAGTCGGCCGCGATGACCAGCTTTGTCTTGACCGCGTTTGGGGCAGCCGCTTCCAGGTGCGCCACCGTAATGCCCGGCTCGTAAAACAGGATTTGCTGCGCGTCGGCCAGGCGGTCGCCGCTGAACTGCACTTCGACCTCGGTGCCGCGCTGGGCGCCGTAGGGCGACATGCCGTTAAGCTGCGGCACCGCGGCATGCGCGGCCGATCCGCCGCAGACGACCA
>JBGQHN010000019.1:0-26354 GCA_041497975.1 Planctomycetia bacterium
AGCCACGCGCTACCTGCGGGTGCTCGTTCCCGTGCTGCCCATGATGATGCTCGAAGCGGTGGGAATCGGCTGCCTGCGCGGGGCCGGCGACATGGTGACGATGGTGCTGGTCAACGTGATCAACATCACCGTGGCCTGGTCGTTGCTGCTGGGCCTGGGTCCACTGCTCCAGATGGGATGGGACGCGCTGCCGATCGGCGCCGCCTGCGGACACGCCACGGCCGGACTGATTCCGTTGGTCGTGCTGTTGCGGGGCCGTCCCGGTTTCGCACCGGAGTTCCCTGTTTTGTCGGCCGTTTCAGAGAGCGAAACAACCGACCAGCAACGCACGCTACGCGGGCAATGTAGCAACATGAGCGAGCGTTGTCAAATATGCGGCGAAGCGGAAAGTAGGCCAGCCTGACCTCAGTTTTCATGAACTTCCCGAGTGGGCACCCGGCCATGCGGATCCTTGGCGTCGTCGGTGCTTGTCGACAGGATTGCGAGACCGACGACCAGGCCAATCGAGAGGATCATGACCCATATTACAAACCGCGACATCCGAAGGCTCTTTCTCTGCCCCGCGAGTGCCGTCTGCTGCATGGCCATGAATTCTTCGCGCTGCTGTTTCGCAAAGGCTAAATGCTCTCTTTCGACTTCGAGAATCTGTTGGAGAAGGCGCGTTTGCTCATCGCTCATGGCCAAGCTCCTTGGGCTAGACTTCTGGGCAAGGATGAACAAAATTAGACCAAGCCGAATCGCTCACGCAAGAAGCCTGCCAAGGACTTCAACCAGATGGCACGCTCTGTCATGGATCAGGCTTCCGTCAGCGTGAATTTCTCAACCGGCACGGAACTTGCGCAAGATGCGATTCGCTGCCGGAAAAAAGGGTGGATCCAGGACATGCTAGACTAGTGACATGAGCGAAAATCCAAAACGAGAGCGCATTCCGCTGCCGCCGATCCTGCTGAGCGTGGTGCCGCTGGCGGCCATGGCGGTGGGCCTGGCAATTGCCGTGTGGGCTTTTCCCGGCCGCGGCCCCTGGGCGGCATTCGTGGGAGCGGCCATCGGATTCATTCTGCCGCTGCCCTGGATCGCGATGCGAGTGCGCCGCGACGACCGCTGAGTGGCGGACAATTGCTGCGCCGGCAACCGACGTACTACCATGCTCGCGCTTCGCCAGCATGCATGATTCGTCCGCCGATCACGGGCAAGATGCCAGTGCCACGCGACGCCCAAGTCGAATGCTGACACCTGACGGCGCGAAAAATAAGCTGGACCCCGAGGGGTCCAGCTCTGACGGGGGCTCAATCTCGATTTTTCAGTTCAATCCAAGAACCCGACCAGCTCCTGGCTGCGGCTGGGCTGCTGGAGTTTGCGAACCGCCTTGGCTTCGATCTGGCGGATGCGTTCGCGGGTCACTTTGAAAATGTGGCCCACTTCTTCCAGCGTGTAGCTGTAGCCGTCTCCCAATCCGTAGCGGAGCTTGATGATCTCGCGCTCGCGGTAGCTCAAAGTTTTGAGGACCTTGGCGATGCGGCCGCGGAGCATTTCCTGGGCGGCGCCGATGGCCGGGTTTTCCGCGCCCGAATCGGGCAGCAAGTCGCCGAAATGACTGTCTTCGCTGTTGCCGACCGGACGATCGAGGCTGATCGGATAGCGGCTCATCGCCAGCACCCGACGCGCCTCGTCGACCGCGGTGCCGGCCCGCTTGGCGGTCTCTTCAATCGTCGGTTCGCGGCCCAATTCCTGCAGCAACTGCCGCGAAACGTTGCGCACCCGGGACATGGTTTCGACCATGTGCACGGGAATGCGGATCGTGCGGCTCTGGTCGGCCACGGCGCGAGTGATCGCCTGGCGAATCCACCAGGTGGCGTAGGTGCAGAACTTGAAGCCACGGCGATATTCGAACTTGTCGACCGCGCGCATCAGACCGGCGTTGCCTTCCTGGATCAAATCCAAAAAGCTCAAGCCGCGGTTGCGGTACTTCTTGGCGATCGACACGACCAGCCGCAGGTTGCCTTCCGACAGTCCGCGCTTGGCATGTTGATACTGCGAATAGACCACCTTCAAGTGCCGCACGCGATTGCGCAGGCTGCGGGGCGACTCTTGCGCGGCGCGCAAGATGTTGCGAAACTCGATGGTCCAGGGTTTGCGTTCCGCGAGCGGGCCCTTGGCTTTCTTGTGGGCCTCGATCTGGGCCTTCAGCGCGTCGATGCGGCGGCTGAAATCGTCGAGCGTCTTGATCATCGGCTCGATGCGCTGCGTGCGCAAGCCGAGTTCCTCGACCAGCTTCACCGCGCGGCGGCGGCGACGACCCAAGCGCTGCCAGGCGTCGCGGCGCTGGCTCATCCTGTAGGACTTGCTGGTGGCGATTCGATAGTCGTCGCGGTTTTGCTTGAGCAGCGTGTCAATGGTCCGCAAATTGTGCGGAAAGCGACCCAGAATCTGGTCCTTTTCCAGCCGGTCGGTCACCGACACCTGCACCGTTCGGTCGAACGGCAGCTCGCCAGCGTGGACCCGCTTCAGAACCTTGACGGCCAATTGAATGACGTAATCGCACTCGAGCAGCCGGCTGCGAAACCGCGCCCGAGTGATTTCAATCCGCTTGGCCAAGGTGATCTCTTCCTGCCGGGTCAAAAGCGGAATCTCACCCATCTGCGTGAGATACATCCGCACCGGATCGTCGGACCAGGACTCACCTTCCTCTTCGACCACGGCCAACAGGTCCTCGGTCTTAGGATCCAGATCCAAGTCGAGATCGGCTCCCAATTCGACCGCGTCCAAATCATCGTCGAGTTCCAAGTCTCCCGCGGGTTTTTCCGCCAGCTCCGTCGCTTCCTCCTGATGCGGAGTCGGATCCTCTTCCAATTCGTCCAATAATGCGTCGTACAATTCAACACTCCTAAGCTACGGTCAAAAGGGGAATGTGAGTGTCAGAGGGCTCGCCGGTTGACGGTTCGAGAAAAGCAGAACGGTCACTGCTTTAAACCCGCTCTCAAGTTGGAGTGGTGCAGGAGCGCGGTAGGTCACAAAACCCCCTGCAAAAATTGACGTGCGCGCTTCGACCCCGAGCCGGTTTCCAGTCCACAATATTATCTCTAGACCGCCGGCCAAAATCCAACAAATTCTATCACCCGTTTGTCGCCGATCGAGCAGCAGGAAGAATTTGGAAAGAAATTACGTTTAGAGAAAAGGGTGCAGTATTTTATCTATATACCGCATCTATCCCATTTACACATTTGGGGTGGCTGATTGGCTGGTCGTAGGCATGTTCTCGCGCAGCGCCCAATATTGTATCTCCGCGCGCTTTTGGGTCCAGTCTATCGAGCGCCGGCAAGAGAACATTTTCACATCAGACTCCCGCCTGTTGCACGACTGAGCTGGCCGCTAGCATAACGACAAGGCGTCGGGCGCCGACCCATCGAGACCTGGAGAAGACCGCCGTGCAAGCGCTCAAAGATCGCGTGGCAATTGTCACGGGAGCCAGCCAGGGAATCGGCCTGGCGACGGCCGTCGCCTTGGCCGAAGCCGGTGCCAGGGTTGCTTTTAACTATCGCGAGCGCCCCGGCGAGGCAAGCCATGCGGTGGCCGAAATCGAGCGCGCCGGCGGCCAGGCAATCCTCCTGCAAGGCGACGTCGCCGAGCAGGTCACAGTCGAGCGCCTGGTCGAAGAGACCGTGGCCGCTTTCGGGCGACTCGATATTGCCGTTTCGAACGCCGCCTACAGCGATCGCGAACTCTTCTACGAAGCGGACATGGCCGGCTTTCGTCGCACGATCGATGTCACTATGTGGGGTGCGTTTTACCTGGTGCGGGCCGCGGCGCGCCAAATGATCGCTCAAGCCGCGTCCGGCGGTGAAGAGGGTGGCTCGATCGTGGTCGTCAGTTCTCCCCATGCTTACGTCGCCGTGCCACGTTCCATGGCCTACAACATGTCCAAGGCGGCGATCGACCACATGGCCCGCACTGCCGCCATCGAGCTGGCCGAGCACAAAATTCGCGTGAACATCGTGACCCCAGGTTGGATTGACACGCCCGGCGAACGAAAGTTCGCCAGCGAAGAGACGATCCAGCGGGCTGGCGGCAAGCTGCCCTGGAAACGGTTGGGCACGCCGGCCGAGATTGGCCGCGGCGTTGTCTTTCTCTGCGATCCGGCCAGCGATTATATTACCGGCAGCGCGCTAACCATTGACGGGGGCATTACGCTTCCCTGGTGGGCCAATCGAGGCTCGGGCGTGCCCGAGTAGGTCGCGGCCGTTGACCGTGCAGGCTCGTTGGACGGCATCGCTGGATGGCGCGCCACAGCCGACAACCAGGCAACGAGCCGGCGACAGCAAGGAACGACATGCCCAGCTACTTGTTGCCTTGCACATGCGGCCAGAAAACCCGCGTGTCGACTGCCGAGGCCGGACGAAGCGTGCACTGCGTTTGCGGTGCGCGCCTGGACGTGCCCAGCATGCGCGAGCTGCGCGAGCTGGCGCCGGCCGAGCCGGTCGCGGCATCGAGAAGAGCCCGGTCGATGGCGGCCTGGAGCAACCGGCACCGGGTGGCTTTTGTGCTGTTGCTGGCTGCGCTCGGTTGCCTGACGCTTGTCGGCTACTTGGCGCTGCGATTGCCGCCCGAACTTTCCGAACCCAGCCCGCAGGAAGTCGAAAATTGGTTAAAAACGAGCTCGCCCACGCAGGCCGTCGATATGTACGAAGCCCTGAAAACGGGGATTGGACCCACGACCATCGAACCGACGAGCGCCATCAGCCGCAAAGTGATCTTGTGGGGAATGGGACTGGCGCTGGTGGCGTGCGCCGGTTTGCTCGTGGCTGGCATGGTCATACTGCGAAAGGCCAAAAAGTCGTAATCCATTGAGCGTGCGCCGGACGCGGTGCGCCCGATTTTGGGAAGGAACACTCGTGAAAGCCGCATACATCAAACAGACTGGACCGCCGGACAACATCATGATTGGAGATCTGCCCAAGCCCCGGCCCGTGGGCGCCCAGGTATTGGTGAGGGTCGAGGCGGTCGACGTGAATCCGATCGACACGTACGTGCGTTCCGGCATGGTGGCGATGCCGCTGCCGATCCCCTACATCATCGGTTGTGACCTGGCCGGCACCGTCGAGGAGGTTGGGCCGCGCGCGACGCGATTCAAGCCGGGCGATCGGGTGTGGGGGTCGAACCAAGGACTGCTCGGACGCCAAGGAACGTTTGCCGAGTATGCGGCCGTCGACGAAGACTGGCTGTATGCCACGCCGACGGGAGTGTCGAGCGAAAACGCGGTGGCGCTCGCGCTGGTTGGCATTACCGCCCACCTGGGCCTGGTGCGCGACGCGAAGATCAAAGCCGACGACACGCTGTTCGTCAACGGCGGCTCCGGCGGAGTCGGTTCGGCGGTGGTGCAGATTGCCAAAGCGGCCGGCGCGCGTGTGATCACCACGGCCGGCAGTGTCGAAAAAGTCGCCCTGTGCCGAGAGCTGGGAGCCGACCTGGCGATCAATTACAAAGAAGAAGACGTTGACGCGCGAATCAAGGAATCTGCGCCCCAAGGCGTCAGCGTGTGGTGGGAGACGTTGCGCGAGCCCAACTTCGATCGCGCCGTGGGACTGCTCGGCCGCCGCGGACGCATGATCGTCATGGCCGGCCGCGAAGCCAGGCCACAATTTCCGGTCGGGCCCTTCTACGTCAAGGACTGCTCGCTGTACGGCTTTGCCATGTTCAACGCGCCGGCTGACGAACAGCGCATCGCGGCCGACGATCTGAACCGCCTGATGGCCGAGGGAAAATTGAAAGCCAACGTCGACCGCGTGCTGCCGCTCGACGAGGCCGCCGAAGCGCACCGACTGCAAGAAGCCAACACGCTCCATAAAGCCGGCACATTAACGGGCAAGATCGTGCTCAAGCCGTAGAGCGCGGCTTCAAAAACTGTTCGGAGAGGGGGACAGTCCCATATTGCTCCGAAGACTCCGCAAAATCGGGACAGTCCCCGCAGTTTTGAAACCGCGTCTCGACCAAGCGCGAGATGTCTTCCAAACACCAAACACAGAGGCCCGAACCATGGATCTCGAACGACTGTTCTCCGCGGCCAACATGCTGGTCCTGCCCGGTTGGCTGCTGCTGGTCTTGCTGCCAAGGTGGCGCTTCACGACGGGCCTCGTTGCCTCGGTCGTGTTGCCCGGGCTGTTGTCGATTGCCTATGCGGTAATTGCCGCGCGGGCGTTTGGTTCGGGCGCGGCCGATTTTTCGGCGTTCGGCAGCCTGGCGGGCGTGAAGGGTTTATTTCAGGACGACGCGCTGCTATTGGCCGGGTGGATCCATTACCTGGCGTTCGACCTGTTCATTGGCAGTTGGGAAGTGCGCGACGCCCGACGATTGGGGATCCATCATCTGCTGGTGGTTCCGTGCCTGGCATTCACGTTCATGCTGGGTCCGGTCGGCTTGCTCGCCTACCTTTTGCTGCGTCTGGCCGCGCGAGGCCAATGGATGATCGACGAGGCGGCAAGCGTGAGGGTTGCCGGCTGAAACGCGAATCGGCTGGCGCCATGCTTGCGCTTCGCAAGCATGTGCGGTGTCGGTAGTCGGCGGGCATACTTGCGAAGCGCAAACATGCCACCCTTTCTTTGTCCAACCCCCAATCCCTAACCCCCAGCCCCCCAGCTTCCGCTCAATCCAGCCAGTCTTCTTCCGCCAGTCGCTCGGGCGTGTAGACGTCGGTGACGTAGCTGATGTCTTTGGAAATCAGCGACTCGACTTCCAGCTTGAAGCCGTTGGCGAGCATCTGCTCGATTTCTTTCTGCCAGGCCTTCTTGTGAGCGAACCAGGGATAGCTGGCGATTTGTTTGGCCCGCTTGATGTCCTGTTCGTTCAAGTTGATTTTCACGCTGGGCGACAGCTCGCAGCGCTGGTAGTCGCGCGAGCGGAGGCCCAGGAACTTGGCGTCGGGAATGGCCATCCGCTCCGACTCGTAGGCCAGGTTGATCGAGCCCTGCTTGAGCACGCTGTAGATGTAGTATCCCCACGGGTCGTTATCCAACAGGCAATACACCGGCAGCTTGAGCTCGTTGTGCAGCCGGTTGAGCATCCGCCGCACGCCGCGCGGTGGCTGGCCGCCACCGTGCGTGAGAATGCAATTGTGCTTCAGCCAGAATTTGTCCTCGCTAAAGCGGCGCCAGACCGTGTCCTTTTCGACGTGCAGAATGAACTTGGCCGTGCACTTGCTGAATTCGATGACGTCGTGCTCGACGATCGAGGGAATGCTATAGCCGGCCGATCCCATCCGCGCGCAATCGATCTCGTCTCCGCTGTCGATTAACGTTAGCGCGCCGACCAGGTTTCCGCGGTTCGAGGCATAGACGTGCAATTCCTCGCGCAGGCTGTTGAGCCCCACCTCGACATCTTCGATCACCGGATCGCACTCGGCCTGATTGTCGAAGGTCTCTTCGCGCGTGCCTTCAATCGAGTGCTTGAGCAGGTAGAAAAGACCCCGGATGCTGGTCGTCTTGCCTTGCTCGATCAACTGCTTGCAGCCGCTGGCCACGAGCACTGTCTGCATGTAGCTTTTGGCCTGCGATAGATTGAACAACTGGCGGCGGTTCTTGTTCGATCCCATTTCGATCCGCCGCTTGGTCTTGTTATAGTGCACGTTCGACAGGGCCCGGGTGGGAATGTCGATGTAGGGATCGCGCTTCTTGTGCGCGTCTTCGACGATCCGGTCGGCCAGTCCGACCAGGTCTTTGAGCGTCTTTTTGTCGCGTTGGGTGAGCACGGCTGCCTTGGAGGAGCTTCCGTTGGTTTCCCTGGACGCTGACTTACGAGCTTTTTTGGCCATGGCATGCTTTCGAACAGGTTGTCGTCACGATAAGTCCGTACTAAGTATTCCAATTCGCCGCCCAAGCGGCAATCTGAGTTCGGTCTCAGTCCGCGCGCGAGAGTCCATAGCGGTATCGCACGTAGTCGACCAGAAATTTCTGGTACATCGGTCCGCCGGCGGGCGCTCCGTACATCTTGCCGGTCGTCGTGCTCCAGCAATGCATTCCAAAAGCGCCGATCAGGCCGCCGACTACCTCGGAGGCGTCGTAAACCTGCGACATGTGCCACTGCTCTTTGGAACCTGCGCGAAAACCCAGCCGCACGTGGCTGGCATCGACGCACTGGATCAGCATCTGCAAGGGCTTGTGCGCCAGGATCGCCTCGGGCACTTCGCGCGCAAACTCGAGCTTGAACGAGGCGCCGTTGTACAGCCGATGGCGTTTTTCCCCCGGCACGTTCTCCACGCCGGGCGTCCACATTCCCCGATTGTTCCCCTTGGTGTCCAGCACGATGAAATTCATCCAGAAATTCCAGGGGATCGTGTCGTCCGGCGCAACCAGCGCAACTTCGATTTCCCAGGGCGGCTTGTAGTCGGCCAGGCTGAGGCTCGAACCGCCGGCCGGTCCGAAGCCGGTCCCCAGGCCCGGACCTAGCAGCTTCAGCATCAAGTGGCCGGGATGCGAATGCGTGTCGACCAGCGTGCACTGTTCCTGCACTTGCCACTGGCCGAGATAACCGACGACGTTGAACTCGTCCGAAAACTCTTCGAAGGGCCGCGGCGCGGCGCCAAAGAATACGCAATAGTCGACATAATACTCGTACAGCGGATTCGGCGGTTCGGGCTTGGGCGCGGCGACGGGCGTCATCTTGATCTCGTATCGATCGGGGTCGGCATTGCCCAGGAACAGCGGATGCGGTCCCTTGGTTTGCGGCAAGTTGCGGCACAGCACGTCGGGAATCCAGCGATCGCCGGAAATAATCGGGCCGATTTCCCAGATGCCCGTGATCGGGCCCAGGTCCGAACAATCGATCGTGCGCATGTTCCAGCCGTGGGCGGCGTCGAACTTGATGCCGACAGACAGTTGGGTGGGGCTTTGGACGACGCAGCGGAAAAAAAGCTGTGGACTGGCCGGCCCCGCGTATTTTGCGCCATCACCGATCCACACATAGGGGATTCGCCAATCGCCCATCACCGTCTGGCCGAGATTGCCCCGGCCCCACACCAGGTAGTTCTCCGGGTGTGGCTCGTGCGAAAATTGCGGCAGGCCGACGCCGGCTTCGCCCGTGCAGCCCAAGTGCACGACCAAAAGCTGAAATTCGCGCGCATCGCTGGGCCGTTGGCTGCGATCCGTCGGCCAGGTCGACGGATCGGAAGAAGTGACCACGACGTTCAGCCCGATGGCGTAGTTGATCTGCGTCTTGGCTCCCACGCCGGCCGTGGCGTTGAAGCTTTGCACCAGCGACGTCTGGAACTCCCAAGGCAGCCGATAATCGTCCAGCTTGATCGGTTCGGCCAGCACGCCTTTGACGTCCTGGCCCTTGCCCGCCTCGTAGATCGTCACCAGGCCGGGGTGTTCGGCGGTCGAACAACTTTTAACGTTCGACGCCGGAACGAACGTCCACGGCGCCATCGGCTTGTCGGGCTGGTTGAAGTGCTGATTGAGCGCGGAGATTTTCTTTTCGGCGGCCAGGCCCACCTGCGCCGCGGCGCCGAGCGCCGCTGCAACCACCAGGGATAAACAGCACTCGCGAACACGGCGGCGAATCATGGGAGGACCTTTCGATAGCTACCAGAAATCGGTCGATCGAACGCCCACAGGACGTTCATTCGGCGGGCCGGGCGAGGGCCACATGGTGGCGGCCCGCGGAGCTCTGGCCACTGGTGGCGAATCAGTTTAGACGCGGCTCGTTCGCGCCGGCCGCCAGCTCAGGAGCTCTTCGGCGCGTCCTTACCTTGCGTACTGCGGATGCCAAACTCGTTAGGGCGCTCGACGATCAACACGTTGGGATCGGATTCGAGCTCGCCGTCGCCGTCCTCGACCTTCTTGCCGCGCTCGTCCAGCTTCGTGTCGGCCGAGGCGGTCTTGCGCTTGGCGACCAACAGCAATTGATCGTACAGCTTGGCGCGGTCCGCCTGATTGATTTCGCTGACGGCCGTGGCCACTTCGCCCAGGTAGCGCAAAAAGACGTTCCGACGCTCGCCTTCCTGCTTCACCTTCAGGCGGCGGCGCAGGTACATGCCCAGCTTCCGGCCGACCGACTGCAGCGCCAGGCGCAGTTCTTTCTGAATTTCCGGATAGCCGGCAATGGCTTCCTTCGATTCGCTGGTAAACGGCACCCAAACGCTGGCCATGTGCACCATGATCGTGACCGGACCGGTGGGCAGCTGACCGCGCGACTGCGACAAGCCGTAGCTGCGCCAATTGGTGCTCATTACGCTCTGGGTCACGGCGCACGCGCCGTGTTGAAACTGCAGCGGCACCCGATTGGCGTAGCGCAGCACGTTCATCGTCTGGCCCGCCTCGAGGTTGACGCTCTTCATGGCCTCGTGCAGCTTTTGGACTTCGGCCGTCTTGAGTTTGCCCGGCGAGGTGCGCGGGGCCAGGCCGGCCTCCTTGATGATCTGGTCGGCCGCGTCGCTGCCCAGGCCGTAAAACGTGGTCGACAAAAACTGCCGCAGCGTGCGAGCGTCGGTCTCTTCCAGCAGATCGCCGAGCATGTCGAGCGGCACGCGATTGGCGCTCGACATGCCGCCGTAAGCCAGCGCGACTTCGATCTGGAAGGGGTTGCCGCGATAAACGGCCGGGGGCCGGGTGCTGGCGATATAGAATTCGCCCGGCACCACGTGGTGCAGTCCAGCCAGGAGCAACTCTTCGCCGATGGGCGAAATGCAATCGGTCGCCGGCGCGCCGATCTTGGTCTGCATGATCGCGTGAAACAGCTTGTCGGCCTCGCCGCGTCCGATCCTGGTAGTGTTGGCGCGCGTGCTCAAGCCGGCCGTCTCGCAAATTCGGCTGGCCACCGCGGGACTGACGCGGCTGAAGCTCGACGTGAGAAACTGCGACAGCGTCATGCTCTTGGCGTCGCCGAGCATCGTCACCAACATGCCCAACTCGATGCCGTAGGGATGCGGCTTGATTTCCTTCGGCTCGCGGGGAAGTTGATTGGTCGAGCGCTCGTAGACCCGCTCGCCCTCGCCGCCGGACTCCGGGTCGAGATAGTGCAGCGTGACGTGCGGGTTGGCGATGGCCGTTTGCTCCAGATATTCGTCCACGCTGCCGCGGCCGCGGATGAAGCGGCCTTCCAGCTCGATCGTGACCCGCGTGCCGTGGTCCAGTTCGATCCACTCGATGCCGTGCTTCTCGATGTACTTGCTGCCGGCGTCGCCCGGCGGAATGTCTTCGCCCTCGCCGCGGCCGTTGAGGATCTCCGGCAGGTTGCGCTTCGTGTCGATTTTGATTTCGTAGTAGTGCGCCGGCTTGCGCGGCGAAACTTTCGACACGATCTTCACCGCCTTGCCGGTCGTCAGCACGCCGTACATGCCCGCGGCGCTAATGCCGATCCCTTGCTGACCGCGGCTCATCCGCAGACGGTGAAACTTTGACCCATACAAGAGCTTGCCGAAGATCAGCGGAATCTGTTTCTTGAGAATGCCGGGACCATTGTCCTGCACGCCGACCTTGAAGCGGTGGGGGCCGGTCTGCTCGACGTGGACCCAGACCTCAGGCAGGATGCCGGCCTCTTCGCAGGCGTCCAGCGAGTTGTCCACCGCTTCCTTGATCGTGGTCAGCAGGGCCTTGCGCGGGTTGTCGAAGCCCAGCAAGTGCCGGTTCTTGGCAAAAAACTCGCTCACCGAAATATCGCGCTGGCTGGCGGCCATCGACTGGGCTGTCGCGCGTCGGCGCCGCGGGTGAGCCTGGCCATTGCGCGTTTCGTTCTCGGCCTGACCGTTGGTCGCCGTCGGCGGGTCGTCTTCTTCTTCGGGCGGCTGGTCGAGCACCAGGACCCCGTTTTTGCTGGGTTTCTTCGCCATCAGGTTGAAAAAGTAGTGAAGATCGAGAAAGTTTGCGGACTGCCCACAAACCGAGCGAGCGGGAGCTCACTTTGGGTCATCCGTGCCAACCGCGTGGAAAACTCCGTTTGCGCGGGGGTGTAAACAATCTTCGTGGGACCCGACGGCCCGAGGCACCGGTCGGGCTCAAGCGGGCGGGTTCGTTTTGCTTGCGCCGAGTATAACGATTATATGGCCCCGGGTCAGGAGGAATCGGCCCGGGGCGCGCGGCAAATTCGCCATAGTTGCCACATTCGGCACACAAAGATTCACCCCTACGGTCGCCACTGGCCGAGATTATTCCTAGTGACGGCAAGGTCAAAATAAGCACCTTTCCGCGAGCGTCCCCCCCTTCCACGTTCCGCATTCCCCGTCCCCAGCAATTCTTTCCCAACACGTCTTTTCCCGGCCGATCTGTCCGAGCACAAAAGCGCGGGCGCCGGTTTCGTCACCTCGCACTATCAATTCCGACGGAGGGACCAAGAGATGGTCCGCACGACGATGCGCACAGTGCTTGCTGCCTTGGCGGCAAGTTGCCTGTTGAGCCTGGCGGCAGGCTCGACCGCCAGGGCCGCACACCCCGATATTTTCTACAACTTTTACCAGGGTCCCTCGGCCGTTGGCCCCGGCAGTCCGGCCCAGCTTTATGTCGCCCCGCGTCCCACGCCGCCGCTGGTGGGCCACACCTATCTCACCTACCCTCCGCTGATGCCGCACGAGTTCCTCTATCACCACCACCGCACGTACTACAAACATTATCACAACGGGGGATTCGCCTCCTCGCACGTGCGGTACCACACAGGTCCCGTGAAGCCGTTCATCGTTCGCAACACGATCGGTCTGTTGCCCTGGTAGTCGCGGCGCCGATCCATGCCCTCGCGCACAAGGACATTTGCATGAAGATACGCAATTTTATGGCGGCTGGCCTGGCCCTGGCAGCGCTCATCTCCGCCACGCGCTTGCAGGCCGGTGACGAAACGCTGTATGGAAAGGGTGCCCGTTGGCGCGCTAGCCTGCGTCCCTGGCACGGGCGCTATTACAACACACAATACGGGCAGCCGATTGCCCTGGTCGTGCCCCCCACGGCCGAGTTGACAACCGATTACAGTTGGGGTTCGGTGGCTTCGCGCATGACGCGCATCGACCACCAATTCCAGCGGCCCTGGCCGAACGGTTATTGGACGCCGTATGGATACGGATTCCTGCCCGCCGCGGCCTGGCCCAGCGACACTCGCCAATTCGGAACGTACTACATCCGCGGACCGTGGTAGCAGCACAGCTTCAAACGAATCATCCGCGTCTCCCCCACCAGGGCGGCACTCGCGAAAGCGGGGGCCGCTCTGGTCGTTTTTAGACGGCGCGCTTTCACTCGGGCTTGGCGCCCGAGGCCTCCGCGCCGCGCTGGCTCTCGGCCACCAGCCGCTGGAAGCGGGCCTTCAATTGGCCGCCGCCGAAGTCGCCGCCCGCCGACTCGACACGCTTGATCGTCAAGCGCGCTTGCGTCCTTTCGCCCAACTCGAGCTGCGTGCGCGCCAGGCCGTAGTGGGCCCGAAACCAGCGCGGCGAAGCGGGCCGGCTCTTGGCGGCCACTTCGCGCCATTTGACCAGCGCCGCCTGCAGGCTCGCCGCGTCGCCGCCGGCCATCAACCGCGACGCCAACAGCTCCTGCGTCTGGCCGTCGCGAGGGTTGTCTTTGGCCAGCGATTCGAGCGCCTCGATCGCTTCGGTTCGCCGTCCGCTGTCGGCCAACGCTTCGGCCCGCTGCCGCAGGATTCGCTGGACCGTCGGCGCGTCGACCTCGTCGCGCCGCAGCAACAAGTCGTCGATGGCCACGATTTCCAGCGCGGCCAGTTTGCGTTTGGCCTCGCCGTTGGCGCGAGTGCGCACGTCGGCCAGCGCCAGTGCCATCGCCAGAGCATCGGCCGAGGCGTCAATCGGCATTTGCTTGAGCAGGTCTTCGGCTTGCGCAATTCGACCGCGCGCCGCCAGCATGGGAACCAGCACGGCCAGCGCGGCGTTCTTCCAGGCGCGCGGCGCATCGGGAGCGCCGCTCAATGCCGAGTGCAAGCGCTCTTCGGCCTTGGCGGCACCGCTGGGGACCTCGGCCAGCGAGATCCTGGCCACTGCCAGCACAGCCGCGCGCGCCGCGTCGCTCCACTTCGCGGGACCTTTGCCGCCCGGGGCGATCACTTGTTCGAAGTACGCAAGCGCCTCGTCGGCCGCGGCGGTGCCTGGCTTGCCGCCGCGACGAGCCGCCTCGCACAGCGCTAGATAACAACGGCCGATGGCTTCGACGGCGCCGACATATTGGGCGTCGTCGGGTCTCACCCCGCGAAATGCGGCAATCGCCTCTTGGTACGCGTGTTGATGCTCCTTGAGACGCCCCAGCCACCACCAGGCCTGCGAAGCGGTCGCGCCGGCCGGCCAGGTGGCCACGTGTTCGCGCAACAGGCGTTCGTACTCGTCGTGCTTCGGCGGCTTTTGCCGCGCGGCCAGTTGCGCAGCGCCATGCACGGCCAACAGGTGGGCCTCGCCGGCATGCGGATTTTCCGGCCAGGCCAGGGCGAGTTTCCGATAACGATCGATGGCCGAGCGATCGTGCTGCCGCTCGCGCTCGATGGCGGCCGCCGCCAGCGACGCCGCGAAAGCCTGCGCCGCGTCGCGCTCGTCGTGGGCCTGCTGGGCTGAGCGATCGTAGGCCGCCAGCGCCTGATCGAGCCGGCCGCCACGATAGTAGCCGGCCGCCGCGGTCGCCAATGCACGGGCACTGGTGGTTCCGGGGGCCGCGGCGAGCGAGCCTGCCCACAGCGCTTCGGCTTTGCGCATCCACGTCGCGCCGCCGGCGCGCTCGATCGAGTCGACTTGATCGACGGCGGTTTTTTCCCACTTGGAAGCTGCGGCGGCATCGGGTCGCTCGATCGCTCTTTGCCAGGCCTTGACGTAAGCCTCCAATCGGGCGTACTGGACTTCTGCGCCGTCCGTCCCCGCTCGCGAAGCGCCGCGCGCGGCCTCGGACAACGCTTCGTCAAGGCGACCGCGGGCCAGCGGCAGATGGATCCGTTGGGCCTGCAGCTTCGACAAAACATCGGGCGGCGGATTCGCTTTCTCCAACGCGGCCAGCTTCCGCTCGGCCGTCGCGAAGTCCTCGAGCAACTGCAAACACACGATTTCATCCAGGCGACTCGACCACGCCAGCGGCGCTTCGAGGTCCAACCGCGCTAGTTCCTCGAGCAGCTCGACCGCTTGCGACAAGGAGTTGACGCGGTCCGCGCTTCCCGGCGGATAGCAACGCGCCTGATTCTCGAGCGAGCGGGCCCACTGGTGGCGCAAGTTCATTTCCAGCGAGATCAGTTCGGACATCGAGAGTTGCGCGTCGGGGGCCTTGGCCGCCGAGGTGGAATTGCGGCGCTTGATTTCCGCCGCGAGATCTTCGTCCAGCTTGCGCAGTCGGCCGATCGCGCCGCGCAGAAGGTCGCGCGCCGCGTCGAACCCGCGCGGCTGCCCATTCGATAGTTCGGCTGTCTCGCGGGCCATTTCGCCCTGCGCCAGTGACGCCAGGGCGCCTTGCGCTCGGATTAATAGCAGCTTGGGATGTCGCGGATGCTGCCGGGCGAAGTCGTCGACGACCTGCCGGGCTTTTTGCCACAAGGACGCTGCCACGTCGTCCTGCGATTCGGCCGCGTGTTGGGCAAAGGTGCGCGACAGCTCGATCGTCAAATCCGCCCGCCGAGCGTCGTTCACGTCGCTTTTGGCCAGTTCGTCAAGGCAGTATTTCTCGGCCAGCTCGAACAACCCTCGTCCGCGCAGCCCCTCCAGAAACTGCACGTCCCGCAGCGCAACGACCGCAGGCGCAGCGAGCAACGCGGTGCTCGCCAGCAGGTTCGCGGCGATGACGATGGTGGGCCGCATGCGTGGCATTCTACGCCGTTAACCTTTTCGATTTGAGAAATGGCGCACGAGTCGTCGATTTTGGGTTAACGGCGTAGCGTGGCATTCCACCCCTTCGTGTCGGTCCGCCAGCGCGGTCAGCGCGATTGTTTTTCCGCGGCCAGGTTTTTCAGTCGCTTTTGCGCCTCGTCCACGTCGGCGGGCGAGCCGGCCAGCGCGAGCGATTCGCGATACAGCCCGGCGGCTTGCTGCGACTGGCCCATCCGTTCCAGACATCCGCCGGATGCCAGGAGCGCGGACGCCGACAACGCGCGTTCGCGAGGATACAGGATCGGCAGCTTGAGCAGCGCGAGCGCGGCCTCGGCCGGCTGACTGTTTGCCAGCGCCGAGCCCAACACAAAATAGGCTCCGGCCCGCAGCGACTGCGGGCTTGACTCGATGCGTCGGCGAAATTGTTCCAGTTCTTGCGCCGCGGCGCGCGGGGCGGAGTCGCGCCAACATTGCGCCTCGGCGAGCCAGGCGATTCGCGGATCATCGTGATCGGCAAGACGTTTCAATTGCGCCAGGGTAAGGGCTCGCCGGTCGGTCGTTAGCAGGTGGCTGGCGCCCATCAACACGGCCGCCGGCTGTTCCGATTTGGCCAACCAGGCTTGCGCCTTGCGTTCGACGTCGCGCGAAGGCGCGGCCGCCGTCCAGGCCAGCGGTATGCAATCGAAGTATCGCGTTTTGGGATCGCGGCCCAGCAGGTTCAAAAACGTTTCGCCCGCCTGGTCCCATTTTCCGAAGGCCCGCCAGCACCACACGATCTGGGACAGAACCTGGCGACGGACCCAGCCGCGCACCTCGTGGTCCGTTTCCAAAGTGGCGCGGTACTTGTCGATCGCCAGTCGAAAATCCCCATCGGCGAACAGCTGGTTGCCGGCCGCGTGTTCGTCGCAGTATTTCGTTTCAACGCGCAGGATCTCCCCGGCCGGCACGATTCGTTCGCGGCCGGTCGCCAGCCGCAACCGCAACTCGCGCGCGCCATAATCGATGACCTGTCCCGACAGTTTTTCCGATCCACGGCCGCCGGCCTGGGGCGTCAAGGTGACAACGTCGTCTGCCAGCGACGCACAGCAGCCGAGCGCCCAAGCAATGAAACTCGGCACGGCCAGGCGATAAAGGGCTCGACGGATGCCGCGCGCGCTCGTTGACATTTCAGACGCCCCCTCGACTAGCGGCGTGCCGCGGGCAATCGCGAAATGTCCACGTACACGTGCTGGCCGCCGTTCTGCCGCGCCAGCTTGACCAGAAAATCGTCCGGGTCCGACTGCGCTCCATAACCGAACTCGATGGCATGGATTGCCGCGCCCTCGTTCAACTGCGCGACGCGCGCCAGTTGCCGCGCGGTCATGCGCGGTTCGTCGGCATCGGTCAAAAAGAAGATCACGTCGGGCCCCATTCTCAGCGCCATTTCCAGGGCCTCGTCGTGACGCGTAGCGCCGTCAGCCGTGATGCTGCCCACGAACTTTTGCGCCAGGTATTTGTTCTGCTGGGTGCCGAACACCAACCGGCCGGGCGTTCCTGTCGGATTGAAAAGCCGCGGGTGTTCGTTGTAGAAAATGATTTGAAATTGGTGGGTTTGGCCCAAGTCCTTCAAGCTGCCGGCCAATTCGGCCTTGGCGGCCGCCAGCGGCGCGCCTCCATGAAGGTCCATGCTGCCGGAGCGATCGAAGACGTAAACGAATTTGCGCCCTTCGCCAATCGCGCCGAATACCCCCGTGCGGGCATATCCGCCGCGCAGGCGACTTGAACCCCGCGGTCCTCGGGTCATGCTCTCGGCCGAAGCAAGGCCAGCAGCGTCTCGTCCGGTCGAAGCGCCCGCAAAGCTTCCGGAGGCGGGCAACACGCCATCCAAGCTGACGGTGGGCTTTTCGTTCAAGAGGGCCGCGAGTGCGCCGCCGCCGGCCTCTCGCGCTTGCTCGCTGGTGGTTGCGACGGCTGACGGTTCGTCATCGTAATACTCGCCGCCGGGGGAGTCCGGCGACACGTTCACGAGGTCGCCCGCCACGCCGTCATCATTTCCCGCGGAGGAAACGAAGATGACGTTTAGACCGCTTGGGGAACCAATGTTGGGCTGCGCGCGTTCGCGGGTCCAGTAGTAAGCCAGCGCCAAGAACAAGAACAAGCAAGCGTGTGCTGTCGTCGAGAACAGCCACGGCAAGGCCGTTGCGGCCAGCGCTCGGGGTACGTTCAAAGGCGACGCGGCGGATGGGCTGGACATTGCGAGCGCGACTCCAGATTGGACCCAAACACTTGGCGCATAACGAATTGAGAGCGAGGGGAACGGGAACCGATCGCGCCCAATTCTAGAACTGCCTGAATCGTGGGTCAACGCGGAATCGAGGTTCATCGACACAGGCGGTTTTGGGCCGTTTGCCAGTGCCAGCAGCCGAGCGCGGCAAGGTTTCCCCCGTCGTCACCAGCCGTGGACCACTTGCCCCAGAACGTCAACATTCGGCGGAAATTCTCGACGCTCGGCGGTGGCCGCTGGTAGAATTCAACTGCGGCGACTCGTGCTCTTAGGAAAGGGGAGGACATTGCAATGCCTTCTAAGCTTCGGTTCTCGGTAGCCATCCTGATGGCGATATTGCTGCCGGCCGCGTTGGCGTTTGGTCGTGGCGGGGGTGGTGGAGGCCGCGGTGGCGGTGGCGGAGGAGGTGGCGGAGGAGGTGGCCATGGCGGTGGCGGTCACGGTGGCGGAGGCCAGGGCGGCGGCGGATACAGTGGTGGTGGTGGTCATGGCGGCGGGGGTGGTTCGGTCAAGTCCGGCGGAGGAGGAGGAAGCATCTCGTCTCACTCGGGCGGCGGCGGTTCGACCAAGTCCGGAGGAGAAGGCAGCTCGATTCGCTCAGGCGGTGGCGACTCCGCGCGCGGGGGCACGCGACAGGGCGGCAACAATGCGTCCAATCACACCGCGTTCATGAAAAACAACTTCCCCAGTCAACACGGTGGCAAGCACGACGCGGCAGGCGGAAAAAACGACTCGGCGCTTCACCAGGTCAATCGTGTGAACAACAACAATAACACCTTCACACGCAGTT
The DNA here is from genome assembly GCA_041497975.1 of Planctomycetia bacterium. GTDB lineage: Bacteria > Planctomycetota > Planctomycetia > Pirellulales > PALSA-1355 > PALSA-1355. The sequence goes on from JBGQHN010000019.1 coordinate 18,805, forward strand.
CTCTCAACAACAACAATTCGTTCGTTCACAAGCACAATATCGGCGACAAGAATCTCAATCAGTGGACCCACAACAACGGCAATTGGAACAACAACGGTAACTGGAATCACCAAGGGAATTGGAACCATCACGGCAACTGGAATCCATGGTGGGGCTGGGGATGGGGCGGCATCGGATTCTGGGGAGGCGCATGGCCGTATTGGGCCTACGCCGGCCTCGGCTCGCCCTATTACGGCTACAACTATTACGGCTATGGATACGGCAACGGCTTTGGGTACGGGAACTATGGCACGACCTATGTCGCCGCGGCTCCCGTGGACAATACTTTCGCCGCGGCCAACGCGACTCCCGACAGCGCGGGCGAGTTCGCCGATCAGGGAGAGCTGGATTTCAAATCGGGCAATTACAAGGCAGCCGCGCGCGATTGGCAACACGCGCTGGTCGACGACCCGCAGAACGGCGCCATTATGCTGCTGCTCGGCCAGGCGCTGCTCGCGCAGGGCCAGTACGAGGAAGCGGCCGGAGCCACGCAAGCGGCGATGCAAATGCTTCCCGAGGACAAGTGGGGCGTGGTGGTCGTCAACTACAGCCAGTTGTATGGCAACGCGCAGGACTATACCAACGAGTTGAAAGCCTTGGAAAAAGCCCGCGACGCCAAGCCCGACAACCCGGCTTTGCGTTTCTTGCTTGGATTTCACTTCGGGTATTTGAACTATCCGAAGAACGCGGTCAAGGAGCTGGACCAGGGCTTGACCGCGGCCCCCAAGGACCTGGGGGCGTTCAAGCTGCGGCAGATTTTTGCGGCCAAGTGGCCCGAGGCGCCACCACCACCGGCCGCCGCGGTCGAAGCCGCCAAGGAAGCCGAAAGCCAGCAGCCCGACGGCCCCGCGCCAAGTAACCCGAAGCCGCCTGCCGACGCCGAGGCGGCGGCCGGGGCGTAGTTTTTCGGCAAACGACCGACCCTGCAATCGAAACACCATTGCCACCGTGGCAATGGTGTTTTTCTTGCGCGTTACACGGCGGCCCGATCGCGCGTTGACACGCTCTGCTCCCCGCCTTTGGTGTGGGCGCGCGAGTTGTCGAGTTCCTTGGATTTTCTCGTTTACATTGCTTTTCTCAAGAGTCTATAATGGCGAAGCCAACAAGCCGGCAGCTGCTTCTCTTCGTCCGGGTTCACGCGATTGACCCCCACAAGCGCGCGATCCACGATGTGAACAGGCATCAGGCACTCTGTGCTTGCAATGGGTCAATCTGTGCTCGGCTGCGCGAGGGCGCGTGAGTTCTCGGCAGCCAGCGAATATCCTTCCACCCGCTTGAGCCGATTTCTCTTTCAGGAGTGATTTCCATGTGGATCCCAAAATGGGTGCGCGATCGAAAAAAAGGCGTCGACTCGGCCGTGCCGACCCAGGTCGTATCGAATGAAGAAATCACGCCTCGGCCGCAGACCAAGCGGCAAAAGCAAGTCGAGTACTTGATCGGCACCTTGTCCGAGGAGAAGGCCAAGAAGCTCGGCATGGACCGCCGCAATTTCATGGCCAGCAGCATGGGCATGGCCACCTGCTTCCTGGCGCAGAGCATGGTCTATGGACCTGAAAACTGCTTCGCCGTCGACCCGATCGAGACCCTCGAGCCTGGCGCCTACGAGGACAAATATCCCAAGAGCGAATACTTCATCATGGACGTGCAGGCGCACTTCACCAATGGCTTGGCTATTGGCTTTCGCAACATGGAATTCGTGAAGAACATGGGCTTCAACCTGAAGGACAATGCGGAAGCCTATTCGTTCCCGAATTTCGTCAAGGAGATGTACTTCGACAGCGAAACGGCGATGGTCGTGATCTCCGGTGTGCCCGGCAAGGAAAATCAGCGCGACCAGAACGGCAAGCCACTTGAGGGTGCGGAGCGCACGCCGGGCATCGCCGGAAAAGTGCTGCCGAGCTGGGTGATGTCCAAGCGCAAGAAGGAAATCAACGACCTGGCCGGCGGCGTGCGCGCCTTGTGCCAGGGCAACTGTGCGCCCAATCACTATTGGGACATGAAGACCAACAGCCAGGACAAGGCGGCCCTGTTCGAGCAGATGGAACGCGAAGTCAAGCTGTACGGCATCGATTCCTGGAAGTGGTATTGCCACACCGATCCGGGCAAAAGCGGCAACGGCTTCCAGCTCGACGACGAGAAGCTCACCTATCCTTTCTATGAAAAATCCAGGGAGCTGGGGCTCAAGTTCGTCAGCGTACACAAAGGTTTTTCCTACCAGTCGCGCACGCTGGGCCACCTGGCCAATCCCAAGGACGTCGAGAAGGCAGCCCTCGATCATCCCGACTTCACGTTCGTCATCTACCACTCGGCACTGCAGCACGGCCCCAACGAGCCCAACTACGAGGAAATGAACCACTGGAATCCCGAGACGGGCGACTTTGCCTGGCACGACGTGCTGATGAAGATCAAGGAGCGCAATCCGAAGCTCAACAACGTTTACCCCGAGATTGGCTCGTCGTTCGCAACGCTGGCGATTGCCAATCCGGTGATGTGCCAGCACCTGATCGGCAAGAACGTTAAGTTATACGGAGCCGATCACACGATCTGGGGCACCGACTGCTTGTGGTGGGGGTCGCCGCAATGGCCCATCGACGCCTTCAAACGGTTCCAGATCTCGGACGAGCTGTGCGAAAAATTCGGCTACAAGAAGCTGACCAAGGAAGACAAGGCCATGATCTTCGGTTTAAACGCGGCGCGGCTCTACGGCATCGATGCCAGCGAAAAGCGCAACAGCCTGCCGAAAGACGGGCTGTCGAAGCTCAAAACGGCCTACTTGAACATGGGCGGCATGCGCGAAAACGCGGCCTACGGCTGGGTGCGCGACGACGTCAACGTTTCCTAACACTAGGGCTTCAATGACATCGCGCCCAGGCGCGGCGCAAGAACCTCGCGTGGTGCTTGCGCCGCGTCGGCGTTTCAACCGCGCCGCCACACGGCGCGAATGCGGGACATTCCGTGGCCCCAGAGAGATCGGTTCCCTGGCTGGCATTCGTGCCCAGCGCCGTGCTGGCGGTTGCCGCGCTCGTGGCCAGCCGCTGGGACGCAGCGCCGCGGTCGCTGGCCGCGCCTCCGGCTCAAAAGCGAACGCTCGATCCGGCGGCCTGGGGCCAGGATCACGTCGGCCAGGAACTCTTGCAGTACACGGAAAGCGGCGAGTGCCTGTTTTGCCATCGCGACCAGGTTGGCGGCAGCTGGCAAATCAACAAGCACAACCGCACGGTCCGCGACGCCGAGGCCGGTGAGCCGGCCATGGTCGCGCTTCGCGCCGATGCCAAGACCAAGGACCTGGCCGACCAGGTCCAGCTCATCCTGGGCGACACCCGGGCCCAGCGATTCTTGAAGCGTGCGGCGGCCTACGGCAAGACCGACATACTCACGGCGGTGGCCGTTTTCGGACGCGGCCGGCGGGCCAGGATCGATTCGCCCGAGCATCCAAAATGGGACGGCGAAAGCTTTGCCCTCAAGTGCGCCGGGTGCCATGCGACGGCCGTCGATCCCCAGACACACGCGTTTGCCACCGTCTCGCTCGATTGTTTCAGCTGCCACGGCGACGCGCCCGCCGAGCACACTGACGATCCGAAGTTGATGCCGCTGGCCAAGGCGCGCACGGACTCGCCCGCCGTGGTAACGTCGATTTGCGCCTCGTGCCACGTGCGCTTCGGCAAATCGAAGTCCAGCGGGCTGCCGTATCCGAACAACTTCGTCGCCGGCGACAACTTGTTCAAGGATTATCAAGTCGACTTCAAAATCGCCGACCAAGAAAAGCTCAATCCGGCCGATGCGCACGTGATGGACAACGTGCGCGACGTTGTCCTGTACGGCTTGGAAGGCGTCACGTGCCTAAGCTGCCACGACGTGCATTCGGGCTCGAGCAAGAAACACCGCGATCTGCCGGTCGCCCGGTATTGCGGCCACTGCCACGGCGGCACTCAACCGATCAAAGGCCACAAGGCCTACGAAGTGCGCAGCGAACGCTGCGGGTATTAAGCGTTGAAAAATGCGACTGGCTCCGAGCCATGCCGCCCGAAGCCCGTGCAAAAATGCGTCCGCGAGGTGCCTATCCCAGTTTTTCAACAGGAAACTATGCTCGCTTGTTGGCGAAGCGAAAGCGAATGTGCTCCACCAGCACGCGGCGATATTCCTCGATGTCGACGTCACGCTCGCTGCATGTCAAGAATAGCGTGCCGTCGTCGCGGAATTCTCCGTCCCACTCCATGACCTTGTCATCGGTCCAGTTCGCGACGTACTCGGCCAGTTTTTCTTCCGACATGCGGCTGAAATAAGCCCGCAGGTTCACGTCGGTTTCATCCATGGCCATGCCGACCGGCAGGATCTCGTAATTGATGTCGGCGCCAGGTATCGATTCACTCATCGTCGGGCTCTCGCAAGTAGGGACCTGGAAAATCAGCTCTGGGCCCATTGTAACCCGTGCGCGCTGCCGCGAAAACATGCCGGCGGCGCGAAAAAAGCGCGGCGGCGTTAAGGCACTACGGTCACGGCCCGACTTTGACCAGCGGTCGGATTTGGTTGATCGTGCTCAGCGGCACGCCGTCGCGGGCCAGATCGTCGAAATTCTGGTAGGGACGGCCGGCCATGATGTGGGCCGCCATCGCCGCCCCGACTCCCGGCAGGTTCTGCAGTTGTTCCAGGGTGCAGGAGTTCAGGTCGATCTTGCCCGTTCCCGGCCCGCCCCGCGGCACGCGCGTTTGCGGCTGTTTGCCAATCACGTACCCCGGCCGCCAGACCTTGCTGATCGGCATTGAAGGGGATTTTTTCGCTTGTTGGCCAATGCTGCTCGCCGTGAGCGCGAGCACCACAATCGCCGCCGTCGTCGAGATTTTCATGAGCTGAGTCATGGACAGGCCCTCTCTTTGCTTTCGTCGTTCCTTATGGCAATCAGCCACTCGGGTGCGCCGCTTAATTGTACTACATGGTTGGGGTCTCGAAAGAGAGCGGTTTCCGACGCGTCCGCGAGCCCAAAACGACCCGATTTCCGCACCTGATTCCCGGACTTGCGGGACGCCCCGCTCCCGGCGAGCATGCCGCGGCACGGTGGCCTACAATGTCGGCGCGGCGACAGCCACGCGCTCTAAGAGCGCGCAGCGCGGCCGCGGATCTATTACACCCGAGCGAGGAAGACACCATGGAGCGACGCGAATTCCTGGGAAGCACGTTGGCCGGCGGCTCGCTATTGGGCGCGGAAGAAACTCCGCGCAAACCCAGTGCCCCGGCCGGCAACGCACTGGTTGGCACGAGCGAAGTCACGATCGAGCGACGGCAAAGCGGCAAGCCGCACGCCGGCAAAGTGCTGGCCACGATCGCGCCCCACTCCGACGACCATTCCATCCTGGCCGGCGGCACGATCGCCAAACTGATCGAGGAAGGCTACACGGGCTACCTGATTCGCACCAGCAACGACGAAAAAGATTCGTATGATCTTACGTCGGGCCAAACCGTCGCGGCCAACGAGGCCGACAACCAGGCGATGGCCAAGGCGCTGGGCATCAAACAAGTGTTCGACCTGGGCTACCGCAACCACCGCATGGACGACGTCTCGCGCGTCGAAATGCGCGCGCGCCTGATTTTTCTGTTTCGATTGCTCAAGGTGGACACCATCTTCAGCTACGACCCTTGGGGCCGCTACGAGGAGAACCCGGACCATTACGTAACGGCCCAAGTGGTGGAAGCGGCCTGTTGGATGGCCGGCGGGCACCTGGATTTTCCCGAACATTTTGCCGCCGGACTCGCCGGGCACTCGGTCAGCGAGAAGTACTACTACGCGCGCGGCCCGCAGGCGGTCAACCGCGTGGTCGACATCTCCTCGACGATCGACAAGAAAATGGCGGCCATTCGCGCCAACCAGACGATGATCGGCAACATGGTCCGCCAGTTTCGCGACTTGCTGGCCAAGCGCAAGTTGAAGCTGCCCGAGCTGGAAGGCGATCTGCCTGCGGCGATCCGCGCCTTTGCCGATCTTCGTTTTCGCGGCGGTGCGGCGCAGCGCGGAGCGGAGTATGGCCTCAAGTACGCCGAACGATTCCACTACATCGGGCCCGACACCTCGTTTGACGAGTATATCGGCAAGCATGCGGTTCCGCTCGGCTGAGACCAGCGGCGGATGGGTTTTCAACAAGCAGCTACACTTCGACCTTTTTCCAGCCGCCGCGGCTGAAGCGGTAGGTGATCAGGGCGCAGCGGACCAGCACGTCGGCGACCATGGCGTACCAGGCCCCTGGGATGCCCCAGTGCCAGACGATCGCCAACAGATACGCGGCCGGCAGACGCACGCCGAGGAAGCCGAGGAACGTAAACGCCAGCGGCCAGCGCGTGTCGCCGGCGCCGCGCAGCGCGCCGGTGAGCACTTGCACCAGCGCCAACGGCGGCATGGCAACCGACACGATTCGCAACAGCGACGGAGCGATGGCGGCGACGCTGGACTGCTCGGGGCCCAGGAACAAGTGCACAAGCCGGTCGGCCTCGAAGAACAGCACCGCGCCGGCGGCGGTCAAGAGCGCGCCGCTGGTGAGGCAGGCCGTCAGCACGCTGCGAGTCGCCTGGCGGTAGTTCCGCGCGCCCAGGTACTGGCCGGCCAGCGTGGCCGCGGCGATTTGAAAGGCATAGCCCGGCAGGTAGGCCAGCGATTCGATGCGAATCGCCACCCCGTGCGCCGCTACTTCGTCGGTGCTCAAGCGATTGACGATCGAGATAAAGGCCAGTTGGCAACCAACGATCGACAACACGTCAATTCCGCCGGGCAGCCCGATGCGCAGAATACGACGCATCAGGGCCAGGTCGGGCCGCAGCAGGCGCGGCTCGATGCGCAGGCCGGCGCGGCCCCGCAACAGCACAGCGAATGGTATCAGTCCGGCCGTGGCGTGCCCGCAGGCGGCGCCGATCGGCAGCGCGTCCCATCCCATCTGGGGCAAGGGACCAAGGCCCAGCAGCAACGACCAGGCCACGGTGATATTGATCACGTTGACCAGGACCATCGTCACCAGCCCTGTCACCATGTCGCCGGCCCCGCGCAGGCAGCCGATTCCCACCGCTTCGAGCATCATCATGGGCAGCACGGGAACGAGCACCCGCAGGTAGCGCGTGGCTAAAGCGGCCTGTTCGCCTTCGAGCTGCAACAGGCCGACCAGCCGCTCGCCCCACACCAGCCCGCTGGCCGTAAAGCAAAACGCCAGGATGCCGCCCAGCACGAATGACTGCGCCACGACCCGATTCGCGGCCGGCCAATCGCCCGCGCCGACGAACCGCGCGGTCATGGCCACCGCGCCGATCGAGACGAAGGAAAACAAATTGGTCAACATCCACAGCGCGTACGAAATGACCGTCATGGCCGCCAGGTGCGACGGGCTGAGATAATGGCCGGCCAACAGCGTGTCGGAGAATCCGACGAGCATGACCAGCACTTGCTCGGCCAGCACCGGCCACACCAAGCGCAACAGGGGACCGACCGTACCCGGCGTTTGAGAAATCGGTGCGCGCACGGCAGACCAAAAAAGGGC
>JBGQHN010000020.1:0-25988 GCA_041497975.1 Planctomycetia bacterium
GCCATCGGCCCACAACCGTTGAAAATCCTGGTTGTAACTGAAGATCGGGCGCTCGAGCGCCAACTGTCGCATTTTTTCGACATGATGGGCTACGAGGTGCTGCAGGCGGCAGACACACAAGTGGCCTTGGCGGCTGTCGAGGCGGAAAGTCCACACATCGTATTGATCGGTTCCGAGCTAGGCGCGCGGGCCGATTTGACCCGCTGCGGCCTGTTGTCCGACGGGCAAACCTCGGGGGGTTTGTTCAAGTTTCTCGTGGTCGAGGAACCGGATGAAAACCTCATTCAGGAGGCCCTCGAAGAGGGTATCGACGACTTTTTACACAAGCCGATCGACTATGGCGAGCTGCTGTCCCGCTTGCGGGTAGCGGCGCGGGTGCTCGAATTCGACCGGCGCGTCGCTCAACAGGGCCAGGTCGATCCGCTGACGGGGCTTGTCAGCCGGTCGGCCTTTGTCAGTCAATTGCGCAGCCAATGGATGGAGCAAGCGGGCACGTCGCGCCGCGCGGCGTGCATCGTTGGGGACATCGACTTCTCGAGCCGCATCGGTCGCTTGCACGGCGCCGCGGCACGCGAGGCCTTGCTGCTGGCGGTCACCCAGGAATTGAACCATTTGCGCGTCGGGTCGGAAGTGCTCGGTTGCCTGGGGGCCGACCGCTTTTGTGCGATGCTGCCAGGCGCTAGCGACACGGCGGCCGCCGAGTGGGCCGAACACGTCCGCCAGGCGCTGGCCGCGGCCAAGTTCAAGGTCCATGGAACGACCTGGCAGATCACGGCCAGTTTTGGCGTGGCCGGTTGCGACGCGGCCGACAGCGCCGAGCAGTTGCTGAACCTCGCCACGCAAGCCTTGCAGTGCGCGAAAGCCTCGGGCCGCAATTGCGTCGTGCGGTACGGCGAGTTCGGCGCCGACGCGCGCGAACTGATCGCGCCGGCCAAACTATTCGACGCCACCGTTGCTCGGGGCGTGATGACGCCCTGCACCGTGTTCTTGCAAAGCGACGAGCCGGTCGGCCAGGCGGTCAGCCTACTGCACCAAACGCGGCTCGGCGCAATTCCGGTTGTCGATGCCGAGGGCAAGCTGCTCGGACTGTGCGAACAAGAGCGGGTCATCACGGTCGACGAATCGCAGTACAGCACTCAAAGAGTGCGCGACCTGATGACCACCGACGTGCAGAGCTTTGGCGACCAGGAAGAGTTTGCATCTCTCCTGGACTTCTTTACTCGCGACGAGCGGTCGTTGGCCGTCGTGGTGGAGGCAGAGCGGCCGGTCGGCTTGATTACCTGCAACAGCCTGCTGGCGATGTCAAAGCCCGTGACGACGGGTAGTCTGGCGCCCGAGTCGCAATATTCCGACACGAGCGAGTACCTGATGGTCCCGGACCTTCGTCCGTTGGAAACCGAGCAGGCGGTTTGCGGCGCCCCGGCTTAACGCAAAGCGCTGCAGCGAGTAGCCCCGAAACCTAACTCTTGGCGACAATGACCGTGAAGTAGCTGCCCATCACCCGGTCGAAATACTCTTCTCGCATTTCCATGGGCAGGTCATTGTAAGCGCAGTAGTTCCGCACCTGGTTGAGCAGATCGCGCGGGTGGCAGCGCCGCAGGGCCCGGTTCGAGTTGCGGTAGTGCGTTTGCAGCAAGTATTCGGCCACTTCGGGGCGATACTCGCAGCCAAACGTCTTGGAATACAGCTTGAAGAGATGCTGGAACTCGGCTTCGTCCGGGTCGCCGATCTCGATCTTGTAGGGAATTCGTCGCAAGAATGCCTCGTCCACCAGGTCGCTCGGTTCCAGGTTCGTGGAAAAAATGATCAGTTGTTCGAAGGGCACCTGAAACTTCTTGCCGGTGGACAACGTCAAGTAATCGTGGCGATTCTCGAGCGGAACAATCCAGCGGTTCAGCAGGTCCGCAGGCTCGATCCGCTGGCGACCGAAATCATCGATCAACAGGCAGCCGCAGTTGCTTTTCAACTGCAGCGGGGCTTCGCTGACGTTGCAGCGCGGGTCGTGGCGGATTTCCAGGCTGTCCATGGTCAATTCGCCGCCGACCACGACCGTGGGACGGCGTATTTTGATCCAGCGTCGATCAAAATTCGCCGACCGCAGCAGACTATCTTCATGGCTTTCGATGGCCTCGTGATACGCCGAATCGAACAGCTTGATGAGCTGGCCGTCTTCGATAAGCGTTTGAGGAATCCAGATATGTTGCCCGAAACACATCGTGATCCGCTTTGCCAGCGTCGACTTGCCGTTGCCTGGACACCCATACAAGAACAACCCCGCGCCCGAATTGACGGCCGGTCCCAGGCTTTCGAAAAGCTCTTGATTGACGGAGATATCGGAGAAGGCCTCTGTCAGTTGGGCCCGCTTGGGCGCTTCGGCGCGGATCGTTTGGGCCTGGGCCGATAGCACGTAGTCCAAGAGCGGCACCGGCGCCGGCCCGACATAGGCGCAGGCTTCCAGGTAGGCCTGCGCGCGCACGCGCCCTTGTTCCGTCAACGAGTAGCTGTAGTCGCTCAGCGGCGCCGAGCCGGTGTGCACGATGACCTGCCGCGTTCGCAGCTCATGGTACGCGCTCTCGAGGCTTCCAAACGGCAGGCACAGGTGCTTGGCGATTGCGCGGCCACTGGACACGCCCACGACCGTCAAATACTTGCAAATGAGCGACTCGACCAGCGACGTGGGCAGCCCGGCCTCTTCCAAGGACCGTGGCTCCGCGGGCCGAAAGGCTTCATCGGAAAGCAAGGTCGCCAGCAGGCTTTCGCGCGTGTCTTGAACGGCTGTGGTGGTCATGAAAATAACTCCACGTATCGATTCGCTAAATGCTATGCAAGTTTACGTCACATTTTTGCGGCGCAACGCGATGAAAAAGGGCAATACGGGACTTCACGCCGTCGATGCGGACCCTCAAGCTCCGGCCCGCGTGTTGACCTCGAAAACCCAGCAGGTACGATAATTTGCAGCGTCCCGCCTGATAGCTACCACGCCGTGAAGTCCCTGGCGAACTTCAGCAACTCGCGCCGTCACGAGGAACGGATGATCAAGTTCCTGCTTGCTCTGGCTTCGACGCTATGCATGGTCGCGTCGGTCCGCGCCCAGGAGCCGCCCGACGAGAGGGACGCGTTTTTCGAGCTAAGAATCAGGCCCGCGCTTGAGGCGCGCTGTTTCAAGTGTCACGGCGGCGAGAAGACTTCCAATGGGCTGAGGGTCGACTCGCGCGAGGCGCTGGTGCGCGGCGGTGAAAATGGTCCGGCCGTCGTGCCCGGCAATCCGGAGCAAAGCTTGTTGATGCGCGCGATTCGGCGTGACGAAGAGCGGAAAATGCCGCCGGATGACGCGCTGCCCGCCGAGACGATTGCCGCCTTTGAGTCGTGGGTCAAACAGGGCGCGTGGTGGCCGGCACGATCGGCCGACGGCGAGCCAGGTCTTGTTTCCGCGCGCCATTGGGCGTTCGAGCCGGTTCGCGACGTGACAGTTCCCGACGACGGCAGCGGATGGTCGCAGACGCCAATCGATCGATTTGTTCTGGCGGAGCTTCGCGCCCGCGGCCTGCGCCCGCAGCCGCGTGCCGGCCGAGCCGAGTTGCTGCGGAGAATTTGTTTCGATTTGATCGGGCTGCCGCCGACGCCAGCGGAGGTTGAGGCGTTTCTGCAGGATAATTCGCCCGACGCTTTCGACACGCTCGTCGAGCGGCTGTTGGCTTCACCCAGCTATGGCGAACGCTGGGGGCGGCATTGGATGGACGTGGTGCGCTACGCCGATACGGCGGGCGATAACGCGGATTATCCAGTGCCCGAGGCGCGGCGATATCGCGACTATATCATCGCCGCTTTTAACAATGACAAGCCCTATGACCAGTTCATTCGCGAACAACTGGCCGGCGACATCCTGGCCAAGGACGAACCGCACCAGCGGGAGCAGTACGCCGAGCGCATCGCCGCGACGGGTTTCTTGGCGCTGTCGCGGCGGTACGGGACGGCGCCTTATGAACTGTGGCACCTGACGCTCGAAGATACGATCGACACAACCGGTCGAGCGATTCTGGGGCTCTCGCTACGATGTGCCCGTTGTCACGATCACAAGTTCGATCCCATCACGACCGAGGACTACTATTCCCTTTACGGCATCTTTGCGAGCACTCAATTTCCTTGGGCCGGCGGAGAGGAATTGCAGTCCAAGAAGTTTGACCGGCAGCATTTCGTTCCCGTGGTTCCGCCGGACGAAGCCGCCGCAAAGCTAACCGCCCAGCGAAACGCAATTGAAACGCTGGAAGCTGAGATCAAGCGGGTGGAAACGAACGACCCCGACGCCGAGCGCGTGGCCGAGCTCGACGCGCAGTTAAAGAGCCAATCGGACGCTGGGGGTTCACCCCAATCATCCGCCCCGCAGCCCGATCCGCCCAAGGCGGACGTGGCGACTCTGAAAACCCAGCGAGCCGAGGCGAACCGTCGACTGCAAGCTCGGCTCGACAAGCTGCGCGGCGATTTGCGGCCGTTGCGCAAAGCCGGGCTGCCGGCCGATTTGCCGGGCGCCTACGCCGTCATGGAAGGTCAGGCGGCCGACGCGCGCGTGCAACATCGTGGCGAGCCCGGCGACCCGGGCGACGTGGTACCGCGCAACGCGCCGAAGTTTCTCGCCGGTGGCGCGTCGCTGAACATCCCTCCCGCGGCCAGCGGGCGGCGGGAGTTGGCCGCGTGGTTGACCCGGCCCGACCACCCGCTGACGGCCAGGGTGATCGTGAATCGCGCCTGGCAACACCACTTCGGCAAGGGATTGGTGGGCACACCGTCGAACTTTGGCTTGCGCGGCGATCCGCCGACGCATCCTGAATTGCTCGACTGGTTGACCGCGCGATTCGTGCAAGACGGCTGGTCGTTGAAGCGCCTTCACCGCTTGATCGTTCGTTCGGCGACCTATCAACTCTGCAGTGGCCAGGATCAAACAAACTTGGCCAAGGATCCCGGCAATCGCTGGTACTGGCGGTTTGATCGCCGCCGGCTCGAAGCCGAAGCGATTCGCGACGCGATGCTTTCAGCGGCCGGTCGCCTCGACCGGCGGCGCCCCCCGGACCATCCCTTTCCGCCGATTGCCGATTGGGCTTGGACGCAGCATAGCCCATTCAAAGCCGTGTATCCGTCCGACCACCGCAGCGTCTACTTGATGACGCAGCGGCTGCTGCGCCATCCGTATCTTGCGCTCTTCGACGGGCCAGACCCGAACGTCTCGACCGACCTGCGCACGCGAGCCACGGTTCCGCTGCAAGCGCTGTACCTGATGAACAATCCGTTTGTCGCTGAGCAAGCCACGGCGTTTGCCCGGCGACTGATCGACGCGGAGCCAAATCCGCAAGCGCGGGTCGGGCTCGCTTTCTTGGTGGCGTATGGGCGGCGCCCGCGGCCGAGCGAGAGCGACCTCGGCTTACGATACATCGAACAATACGCCGCCGAGGCCGCATCCGCCAGCGCGCTGCCCGGCGACGCGCAACACGAAGCCTGGGCCAGTTACGCGCGGGTGCTGCTGACCGCCAACGAATTTGTTTACGTGGACTGACGCAGGGGCTCGTGAGTCATGAGTTTTGGCAAATCGATCCGCCGCCGCGACTTCTTGAGCACCTGCTCGGCAGCCTGCGCGATTGCCGCGGGCAGTCAGCTTTACCGCTCGCTGACGCTGGCGGCCCAGCTCAATGGCGGCCACCCCTTGGCGCCGCAACCGGCCCACTTCGAAGCCAAGGCCAGGCACCTGATCTTCATTTTTCTTACCGGCGGGTTTTCGCACGTCGACACGTTCGACCCAAAGCCAAAACTGGCCACGCACCAAGGAAAAACCGTCAGCGCCGAGAGCTTGCGAGACGTCACCACGCAACCGCTGCTGGCCTCGCCTTTCAAATTCTCGCCCGCCGGCCAAAGTGGGCTCATGCTTAGCGAGCTGTTTCCGCAACTCGCCGGCGTGGCGGACGAGCTGTGTGTCATCCGCTCGCTGCACACCGACATCGTGGAACACTTTCAGGCCACGTTGGCCATGCACACGGGTTCAGCGACGATTCCACTACCCAGCATCGGCGCGTGGCTGAGCTATGGCTTGGGAACTTTTAATTCGAACCTGCCCTCGTACGTGGTGCTGGCCGAGCACACACCCTATGCCGGGGCCCAGGTGTGGGACAACAACTTCCTGCCACCATATCACCAGGGCGTGCGCATCGTGCCGGGCGACGATCCGATTGCGGATTTGCGTTCGCCGACGAAAAACATCCGGCTGGCGGAGCTGGAACGGCTCATGCTTCGCGACATGAATGCCATCTACACCGAGAATCGGGCGGACGATCTGAACCTCCGGGCGCGCAGCAACAGCTTTGACGTGGCGCGGGGCATGATGCAGGTGGCGCCCGAGGCTTTTGATCTGGCGCGCGAGACCGAGCCCACGCTCGCCGCTTATGGCTCGCCCCAGGGCGATCAAAAATCGTTTGCCGCGCAGTGCATTCTGGCCCGCAGGCTGGTTGAGCGCGGCGTGCGGGTGGTCGAGCTGATTGACACGGGCTCGCAAGACAACTGGGATGCTCACGGCGACATGCAACAACACCGCGGCAAGGCCGCACGCGTCGACCGATCGATTGCGGCCTTGATCGGTGACTTGCGCCAGCGGGGCCTGCTGGACTCGACGCTCGTGGCAATCTGCACCGAGTTTGGCCGCACCCCCTGGTCAGACAACGGCAAGGGACGCAACCATTGGCACCGGGCATTTTCGTGCCTGCTGGGCGGAGCCGGCGTGAAGGGGGGCACGGTGTATGGCGAGACTGACGAATATGGAATTCACGTGGCTGCCGACCCTTGTCATGTGAATGACTACCACGCGACGATTCTGCACCTGATGGGCGTCGACCACAAACGGCTAACTTATCGCTACGCGGGCCGCGATTACCGTTTGACGGACACCGGCGGCAACGTTTTGCAACCGATCCTCGCATAGTCGACAGGACCGCAGCGTCGCGCAACCGGAAACCAAGGAATGGACTTCGAGCGGACTCGACGAAAGGGTGGCTGACCGGACTTGAACCGGCGACCCCCAGATCCACAATCGGAAAGTTATTTACCCAACCTGCTTGGTCGCTTGTGTTTCTGTCTCATCGCCACTGCTTGTGCGCGCTGAGTGCTCAAATTGCAATGTCCCGGTTTGCTATGGAACGTGCAGGAATCCTTCGGACCAAGAAGAAATCTGGCTCCGGGTTCGCGGCGCGTGGCATAGTTAGGCCCACTGCCCGGCGAATCGACAGCACATGCGCCACGGTGCTGTTAGAATATTGGAATGCAAGATGCGCCGAGCCTAATGAAACTGCTTTGCTGGTTGCCGCGAATCGGAATCGCGGTTGCCTGCTGTTTCTCACCGCCCTGCGAATCGCGTGGCTCGGTCATCGTAGTGACGAACCGAACCTCTACGGGCGTTTCGTTCCGCTTGGAATCGGGGGTCTCAGCGGCATTCAAGCCCAGGGAATTCATGATCGACGCAGGAGATTGCGTACCCATCCCCTTGGCTGAGCCGGCCCACATGGCATTCCAGTCTGCGGGCCAGCCAAAGAAGTATCTGGTTGCGCCGGGGGGCCTGTATTACTTCGGCAATAAGCCCGACAAGCAGCTTGACGTTGGGCAGATTGCCTTAAGCACCACCGGGACGACCGTCGCTGACAAAACCCGATCAGTTGCGATCACGGCGAACAAGAAGACCGACGATTTGCCGCCGCCAACTGTCGTCATACCGATCAAAATTCTGTATGACGACGCCGAAGTCCTATCCCGTCCGTTGTGGGAGGCCCGCATGCGGAAGCGGTTCGAGGCGGCCTCTCTGCTCTTCAAGAAGTACTGTTTCGTCGAATTCCAGATCGTGGCGATTGACAGCTGGCACTCTGACCCCACACGGACTCGATTGGACGACGCGCTTAAGGAATTTGAACGCCTCGTCGGGCCGGCACCGGCGCGCGTGGCAATTGGATTTACGGCCCGACAACACAAGATGCTGAAAGATCACAACCTGGGTGGCACCCGTTGGCCACTGCACACGCACCTGCTGATTCGAGAGCACGTCAATAAAAATTCCGAGCGTGAGTGCCTGGAACTGCTCGTCCACGAGTTGGGTCATTTTTTGGGCGCGGCGCACAGTCCCGAACAGAATACGGTAATGCGGACGATTTTGGGCGACCGCCAGGCCCGAGCAACCAGGTTTCGTGTTGTGTTTGATCCGCTCAATACCATGGCCATGTGCCTGGTCAGCCAAGAGCTTGCAAAACGGCCCGAAGTCCGATTCCACCGACTGACACCATCGACGCAGAGCGAGCTGCGCATGATCTATGTGGACTTGGCACGCGCGATCCCCAACGACCCGGCGGCACCCCAGTTTCTACGGTGGGCAGGTGGAACGCAACGGAATCTACAAGGGCCAGACCAGCGCTGAAGCCTTGCGCGCCGCATGCCCCAGGGGCCACCCTATTCAGAGGGGAGTATTGCATGGCACGCGAACTTTCGGTCATCGCCGGAATCGTCGTCTTCTACCGCTTCAGGTGAAGGCGACCCGCTTGTCGGCAAACAGCCTCACCAAGTCGATGGTGCTGACAATGCCGACCAAACGCCCATGCTCGACGACGAGCACACGATGGATGTGGTGTTCCAGAAATCTTTGCGCCAAGACGGCGAGCGAGTCGTCGGCCGACACCGCCACCAGATGTCGGCTCATCAGGTCCCTCACGCGCAGATCTTCGATGCGCTGGCCGACACGGCTGGCGATTTGCTGCATGGATTCGGCCGGCTCTTCGTGGAACCCCCAGCGGTCCCAGTAGAAGTCGGAAGTGTTCTCGGCCAGTTGCCGCTCGACTTCCAACTGACGTACGATATCGGAACGCGACACGACGCCGACCAACTGGTCGGCGTCGACGACCGGAAAGCCGCTGACACGCTTACCGATGAACTCCTGCTCCAGTTCCTCCAGCGGCATTTCCGGGGGAACGGCATGGACCCGAATCTGCATCAGGTCACGCACGTTGAGGGTGGTATTCATAGTGTCCTATAGTAATGAATCGGCAGGCAATTACCCATCCCTTCGTCACGGTGAAAGATATCCAGGAATCGCGCCAAGTGCGGCGCAATCAAGAATCATCTCTGGCCGCAACGCACTACGCCAGGATTTCCCGCACCACGTTGCCGTAGACATCGGTCAATCGGTAGTCGCGTCCGGCGTGCCGGTAGGTTAAGCGTTCGTGATCGAGACCCAGCAGGTGCAGAATCGTGGCGTGCAGATCATGGATGTGAACTCTGCCGCCGATCACCTGATAGCCGAATTCATCCGTTGTGCCGTAGCTGTATCCTCGCTTCACGCCGCCGCCAGCCAGGAACGCCGTAAAACTCTCCGGCTGATGTTCGCGACCATGCGTCTCGATCGGGGCCGTGCCCGACAGATCTTGGCTCCACGGCGTGCGTCCGAACTCACCGGACCACACGACGAGCGTGTCTTCCAGCAGACCGCGGGCTTTGAGATCGGCGATCAGGGCCGCGACTGGGCGGTCTGCCTCGGCGCAGGACTTCGGGAGCGCATCACGAATATTGCCGTGATGATCCCAACCGCCGATCGTGACTTGCACGAATCGGACGCCAACCTCACAGAGCCGCCGTGCGAGCAGACAGGCACGGGCGTTCTTGTCGGTTGGCTGTTCTCCCACGCCGTAGCGATTGAGCGTCTCGGCAGACTCACCAGACAGATCGACGAGCTTGGGGGTCTCGGCTTGCATGCGGAACGCGAGCTCGTAGGAGTCCATCACTCCTTCCATCACTCGATCCTCCGCGACGCGTTTGAGCAGTCGTCGGTTCATTGCCTGCACGAAATCGATCTCTCGCCGCTGCGCGGCCTGCGGTGTCTGCGGGTCGTTCAGATAGCGGATCGCGGATTGTTTGGGATCTTGCGGGATGCTGCCGATCACTGTCCCCTGGTGCGCGGCCGGCAAAAATGCCGAACCGTGCGCCCGGACGTCGCTGCCAGCGTGAATGCTGACGTAGCTCGGCATGTTCTGGTTCTCGGTGCCCAGGCCGTAGCTGACCCAGGCGCCCATCGAAGGTCGCACTTCGTTGACGACCCCCGTGTTGAATTGCAAAGTCGCCAGATCGTGCGCCGGATTGTCGACCTGCATGCCGTGCAGAAAGCACAGTTCGTCGGCAACGCCTGCCAGGTGGGGCATCAGGTTCGAGATCATGGCACCGGAGTCGCCGCGCGGGACCATTTCAGCCGCCGGCCCCAACGCGAGAAACTTTTCTGTTCCAACGGCGATGCCGCGCGGCAGGTTGGTCACACCGACACGTTGGCCGTGGTACTGCACCAAGCGCGGTTTCGGCACGAACAGGTCGAGCTGCGACGGGCCTCCCGCCATGAACAGAAAGATTACACGCTTCGCACGCGGAACCAGATGCGGCTTACGGAGTGCCAACGGACCCTCGGCAGATCGCGCCATACCGGCGAACATCGCTTGCAATGCCACGGCGCCAAATCCGCAACCAGCGCACTCGAGAAAGTGACGTCGATTCAAACGATGTTGGTCGGTGACCAGTTTTCCGGATTGCATGGGCCGCCTCGTACTTTCCATCGTGCGGTACACGGGGTGTCGACCTTGTTCTCGCAAGTAGTTCTCAAAGTCGAAACAAAAAATCATTGGATGTCAGCAAAGCGTGAATTAATCGCGGCCACGCGGCCAACGGGTCCGTGCCACCGGAATCCGCACCGGTGGTCGGCGCATCTCGGTTGGTGAAAAACTCTCGGGCAGCGATGCTCTCCTCGGTTGCAGGAGGACGACCTAACGCACGCAAGTAGAGCACCGAGAAGCGGCCGTCGTCCGTTGTCAGCGTCGTATCGTCCAAGAGCTTGGCAGCGAGCTTCCGTGCTGCATCTTTCAGCAGCGGGCCATTCAGCAGATACAATGCTTGCGAGGCGACCGAGGTCGTGGGGCGATCGCCGGCGAGCCGTGCCGGCTGAGCGAAGTCGAAGAAGTTTAAAACCTCGGCCGGTCCCTGCTGTTCCGACGAACGGACCACGGGCAGATAAATCGTCCGCAGGTTGCGCTGATCGTCGCGAAACTTCGACAGGGAAAAACTGACCGGATTCACGTCCGTGGGATTCAGGCCCCCGACGTTTTCAATGAATTCAGGAGCCAGTGCCGGCCCCCCTGCACAGGGTCTTAGTTCGCCACTCACCGCCAGCACCGCATCGCGGAGCATCTCGGCATCGAGACGCCGGGGGCTCATCCGCCAGAGCAGACGATTCTCTGGATCAGCCGTGATCGCGACTTGGGATGAGTCATCCGCCTCCGCGCGCTGGCGGTAGGTACGGCTCAAGACGAGCTCGCGAATCAGACGTTTCTGCGACCAGCCATCGCGGATGAACTGCCCGGCCAGATAATCGAGCAGCTCCGGATGCGTCGGTAGTTCGCCGCGCACTCCAAAATAGTCGACCGAACCGACAAGGCCTCGGCCGAACAGTCGCTGCCAGATGCGATTGACGGTTACCCGGGCAACCAAGGAACTGGCGGGCCCGGTGAGCCAATTAGCGAGCTGCAATCGACCGCTTTGGTCGGCCGGAATCGTGGGCGGCGAGCCGTGTGTCGCCACCTCGACAAACCCACGCAGTACTGCGGGGCCAAGCACGTGTGGATTGCCGCGAACTTGCAACTGGGCGTCGGCGATCTCCGCACGTTCCTTGACGCTGTAAGCCAACGGCGTGGATGGTTCCAGATATTTCAAATGCCAAGACTGCTGTTCGAGCGTCGCCAAGGATTTCGTCAATTCGGCTTGTTCCTTCTCGAGGTCGGCCAGCGACTTCGCGCCTGGTGCCGCAGCAGTTGGATTCTCGCGCGCTGCCTTGACCAGCGGTGTGAGTTCCCTCAAACGGGCTTCCGCGGTCACCCGCGGTTCATGCACCGCAGCGACCTTCTTCGCATTCTCGCGCAACGCGGCTTCGCGCTGGGTGAACTGCTCCAGGGTCTCGGGCAGCGGCGACTTCGTCACCGAACTCCAGACGCCGCGCTGTTCTTTGTAGGTCGATTCGGTGCTGGAGAAGATTCCGGCCAGGCCATAATAATCGCGAAGCGTAACAGGATCGAACTTATGATCGTGACATCGGGCGCAGTTGAGCGCCATGCCGAGAAATGTTTTGCCGACCTTTTCGATCTGTTGATCGACGAGATCCATCTGCATGATTAGTTTGTCGGACTCGACGATGTTCACATTCCCCAAGACCAGGAAGCCGGTCGCCGTTAATTGCGACTGACGTTGTTCGATACTCTGCGCCGTCAGCAAGTCGCCGGCGAGTTGCTCTCGAATGAACTCATCAAAGGGCTTGTCGTCGCGGAAGGCCTGGATGACGTAGTCGCGATATCGCCACGCATGCTCGGCCGGAACGTTGTTGGCCGAGCCGATTTGATCGGCATAGCCCACCAGGTCAAGCCACGGCCGTGCCGATCGCTCCCCAAAATCGCGAGATGCAAGTAGTCGATCGACGACGTGCTCCCACGCTAGCGGGGAATGGTCATCGATGAAACTTTGAATCTCATTCCTCGTCGGCGGAAGACCGGTCAGGTCAAGCGACACTCGTCGCAACCACAGATACCGGTCGGCGTCGAGCGAGGGGTGCAAGCCCCTGACTTCGAGCTTCGCCAAGACAAATCTGTCGACGTTCCCCCGTGGCCATTGGCCGTCGCCGACCGCTGGAGGAGCGACCTGTTGTAGCGGCTGATAGGCCCAATGCGCCCGCGCCGCCGCCCGGTTGACGTCCGTTTTTTCGCTGCTGGCGGTATCTGCCCGCGGATCGGAGGCGCCGATGCGCACCCATTCTTCGAGCACGGCAAGCTCTGCAGCGGCCAACTTCCCATCCGGAGGCATTTGCAGATCCGTGTCTTGATACCGCACGGCCTTAATAAGCAGGCTTTCCTCGGGTTTACCGGGCGAAATTGCCGGTCCGCTGTCGCCACCTTCAATCAAGCCGCGACGTGAATCGAGTCGTAATCCTCCGTTGACTTTTTTAGCCTCCGAATGGCACGTGTAGCAGCGCTCGATGAGCAGCGGTCGGACTCTTTGCTCAAAGAACGCCATCTGCCCGGGCGTGAGCGGATCGGCTTCGCCGGCGCTAGCGATCGTTGGCAACACGAGTGCTGCGAGCACAAGCGGGCACACCAATTGACTCCGAATTCGAGTCTGCATGCCTTTGACCATTTGCCTCTCGACACAACCGATCTGAGCGAATATCCAAACAGAGCACGCCCTGGATGCACGCTATCTTACCAACGTGCTTGGCGACATTCAGTGCGGCGCAATATTTTTCGATGGTGATGCCCGTTTTCTTATTTCCCCTACTTCCCCCCCGACCGATTAATTCAATCCGACATTTCCCATTTGGAACGAGCCTGGAGACGATCCAGGAACACAACAGCCGCGATTATATGAACGCGCCTCCCCTCCCGCGTCTAGCGCCCAGCGAAACCCCGGGAGATCAAGACGGAGCCCACCGAAAGCCCACCAGGCCAACAACAGCCCGAACGTGTGAAAGGCCCGCAACCCCGGATTCGTTCGGGGATTACGGGCCTTATTGAGAGGGTGGCTGACCGGACTTGAACCGGCGACCCCCAGATCCACAATCTGGTGCTCTAACCAACTGAGCTACAACCACCGTGATTTCATGATGTGTTCGGCTCACGCGGCGGCGTGCACGGCAGGAGCCGAACTGGCGCCGCGAGCCTGGCACCCATACGCCCCAAATTACCACGAAATGGCTTAACGGCAAAGCCCTGCTCTTTCTTGGTTTGTGACGCCTCCGACGACGCTTCCACGCGTTGCGCGCAGCGGTGGGATATCGGCCCCGCCGCACGCTTCAGATTCACCTTGGTTGCTCGGGGCGAAACTCGTATTATCCCGTCCCCTTCGACCGTAGCACCGTCGAAGACCACCGGGCCCAAAGGCGCGCGCGTTCTAGCGCCGGCGCCGCTACCGGTCGGAAGAACGAAAACGCATTTCCCGGTGCTGGCACTTTCGTGCGAGTTCGCGTTGTCCACCTTGTTTGAACGCTGCTATCGGCCCTGGCCCTTGGAGACTGCGAAGCGGGCGATCGTTGTGGCCGGATGCTGCGCGATGGCCTACACGCAGTTGACGACGTCTCCGGCGACGGTGCAGTTCGCGCGGTCGATGGGCGCTAGCGGCCTGCACATTGGCATCTTGGGCGCGTTGCCCTTGGGCCTGGTATGCGTGCAGTTGCTGGCGGCGGTGGCCGTACAGCGTTTGAGTCACCGCAAGCCGCTGTGGTTATGCCTGTCGCTGGTCCAGCGGCTGATTTTTCTGCCGGCCGCGCTGGGTCCCTGGCTGCTGCCGAGCGTGGATGACGGGGTTTGGGTGTGGACGCTGATTGCGCTGACCGCGCTCAATCATGCGATGCTCCACTTCGGCACGCCGCTGTGGCTGTCGTGGATGGGCGATTATCTGCCACACAAGGGCCTGAACCGTTTCTGGGGCGTGCGGAATTCCACGCAGCAATGGACCGCCGCCTTGGCCCTGCTGGCCAACGCGTTGTTTTTTGTCAGAAGCGGCGTCGACGTCCGCGCCGCATTCGCGGCCATCATTACGCTGGGGGCCCTGCTGGGCGTCACGGACATCCTGCTTTTTCTGCGAGTCGAAGAGCCGCCCATGCGGCACGCCGCCGACGGCACGCTTTGGAACGCCCTGGCCGGGCCATTTCGCCAACGAGACTTTCGCGGCTTCATCCTCTACTCGTGCTTCTGGAACCTGGCGGCCATGGTCGGCGCCCCGTTTATCAGCATGTATTTGCTCGAGCACGTGGGAATGGATGTGTTTTACGTGCTGATGTTGTGGACCATTTCGTGGGTGGGCGGGGCGCTGCTGTCCAATCAGCTCGGACAGTTGGCCGAATGCTTCGGGCAGCGCCCGGTGCTCATCCTGTGCACGGCATTCAAGAGCATCAACATGATCGGCCTGCTGGTATGCCCGGCCGATCCCACGATCGCGCTCGTGGTGCTGGCGCCCATCTTCATGATCGACGCGTTTCTCAACGCCGGCATCGCGATCGCCAATAACGGTTTCATGATCAAGAACTCGCCATGCGAAAACCGCACGATGTTCATCGCGGCCGGCACAGGCTTTGCCGGCATCGTGGGCGGAGCGGCCTCGATCCTGGCCGGCGCCGCAATCGCGGCGACTGAGGATTGGTCGTGGACGTTTCACGGGACACGCTACGTCAACTTTCACGTGCTGTTTGCCGTCAGCATGGTGTTGCGGCTGGTGTCGGCCGTACTGGCCACGCAAATTCGCGAGCCCAGCTCGGCCGCCGCGCGAGTCGTGGCCGTTCAACTGCTGTTGGCCACGCGCTTGCGGGTGCGCTCGTTGCAATTCGTTTTTTCCGGCCAGCGCAGAGTTCGGGTCGGCGGGCCGCGGCACGACGTCATGAGCGAGACGCCGGAAGCCGAGGCTGTCCCGCAGCCGATGCGGCGGGCCGCGTGAACCCGTCGCCCCATGCCCCCCCACGATTTCAGGCGCTGGCCGCGTCGTACCGCATCACGAGAATGGTCGAGGTCAACACGATCGCCGCGCCGGCCAGCGACAGCCGGCTGAGCGTCTCGCCGACGATCGTCACCGCAAACAGTACCCCGAACACCGGTACCAGGTAGAGCGATGCGGACGCGACCGTGACCGGTATATGCTCCAGCACGTAAAAAAACAGCAACATGGAGACGCCGTACATGAACACCGCCAGAAACACAAACGCGATCCAGGCGCGGGCGTCCAGCGCGGCCAGCATTGGCACCTCGAACGGCTCGGCCCAAACGAGAAGCGGCAGGCTCGCCAGCGAGGCAGTGATATAGCTGAAGATCAGAATCTCGACTTCGCCGAAGCGGGCCAATAATCCCTTGCAGTACACGTTGTAGAACGACGATCCGCAGCAGCCGGCCAGGATCAGCAAATTGCCGGTGAGATAGCCATGCCCGAGGAACGAGCTTTCGCGCAGATCGTTGGTGGACATCATCAGCACCCCGGCCAACCCAATGGCCAGGCACAACACGCGCAGCCTGGTGAGTCGTTCGCCCAGCATGATCGAAGCCATCACGGCGCTGATGACCGGAATCAGCAAATTCAGGATGGCGCCGTTCGAGGCCAGCGACTTGCTGATTCCCCAGGTCATGCCCAGTTGAGCCACCATCTGGCCGCCGATGCCGGCGATGACGAATTTCCACCAATCGTTGCGCGTGGGAGTAGCGCGCAGCGGGTTGCGCCGCCGCTGCCAGACGAGAACGGGAATCAACAGCAGCGTCGTGACGAAAAAGGGCAGAAACGTGATCGCAATCGGTCCCAAAAACGGATCGAGAAATTTGACGGCCGTACCTTGCGCGGCCCAGATCAAATTGGCCATCGCCAACAGCAGAAAGTGCCACCCCGTGGTTTGACCGGGCGTTTCCGCGCTTGGCTCGGTCCGAGCGAGGGCTGCGTCGTTGGCATCGTTCATGACGGCGACGGCTCCACAACGATGACGCCAAAGCGGTCTGCGCCCATCGAACTGCCGCGAAACACGTAGCCCTCCAGGCCGAGCTCGTCGCGATAGCGGTCCACGATTTGCTGGATGTCAACGTCCGTGTCCTCGCGGCCCAACACGGCGACGGTTCCACCGCCGCCCCCGCCGGTGATCTTTGCCCCGAAGATTCCGCGTCGAGCTCCCAGTTGGCGCGCATACTCGACGAGCTTGTCGGTGTATTCGCAGCCCAGCCCCGTTTCCGTGTAGGCCCAGTGCGATTGGTACATCAGCTCGCCCATGAGCTGTGCCCCCGCGGGCGTGTATTTCTCACTCATCCCGCGTGCCAGCGCGACAAATAGTTGCACGCGGTGGTTCTCCTCCACGGCATAGCGCGTGCATGCTCGGACGCGATAGCGGATTTCAGGCCGAACTTTGGTGAAAGGATCGACGTGTTCTTGCGCGGCTGTCAGATATTCCGCTCCGGCCAGTTCAACGGGCAACGCTTCCTCGTACATCCGGTAGTGCGAAGGAGACAGATTGGCAAGGTATCCGTGCCAGCGCGGATCGGTCCAGCGGGGAATTTTGGACGAGTGGTCAAACGAGACGGGAATTCCTTCGCGATCGCAAATCAGCTTGTAGCCCATGAACGCGGCCGCCCGGGCGGCTTCGTACTCGACGCCGCTGACCTGGTGTCGCACGCCGGAATCGATTCCCCAACAGGCGAGGCCCTGGGGCAGTTTCACCAGCGGCTGGGCCAGGCACGGTTGGCAAACCAAGGGCAAAACGCTGCCTTCGTCGCCCAACACGACGGCGATCTGATCCATGATTCCGCACGCACTTTCGGCGATCACGTTTTCGACCCACTGGCAGGCCTCGGCCAACTCGACACCCTGCAAGTCGATGCCGTACGCGCGGGCGGCCGCCTTCATTACGGCGACCTCGACGGCGGCCGACGAACTGACGCCCTTGTTCAAGGGCACTTCGGAGCGGATCAGAACGTTCATGCCCCCGCGCACCTGCTCGGAAAAATTTTTCTTGAGCCAATAAAACAGGCCCAGCACGTAGGCCGTCCAGCCAGCGCCGGCGTCGCGATTGACCAATGCGCGCACGTCCTCGGCAGTGGTCAGTTCGGCCAGTTGAAATTCCACCCGGTCCTGCCAGCCGTTTTCGCCCATTTGCGGATTGACGAGCAAGATCGATCCATCGCGTCGCGCTTGGACGGCCGCCCAGGTGCCCTCGCGAATCGTGGCTTCAAACACCATTCCGCCGGTATAGTCGTCGTTGCCGCCCATCAGGTCGAGCCGGCCCGGGGCCCGAGCGACGTAGATCGGCGCATCGCGAGCAAATAGCTCGCCGCGACCACGCAACGCTCGCACGTCGTCCAGGAATTCGTTCATGCCAACGACTCGATGCTGCTCAAAAGATAATCGATCCCTTGCGGCGTCAACCGTGGATGGATCGGCAGGCTGACGTATTGTTGGAACAATGCCTCGGCGCGAGGACATTCTCCCGGGCCGTGTCCTTGCTTGCGATAGGCGGTCGTGAGGTGGATCGGCATGTAGTGCGACCAGACCTTGATCTGATAACGCGTATACAGCTCCCACATGAAGTCCTCCTTGCTTAAGCGGAAGCCGGGCTCGACCAGCACGCAGAACACGTGGTACACGTGCGTGCACTCGGGCGAAACGTAGGGCATGCCGAGGGAGCCAGTGGCGGAGAGACGTTGTCGGTAAAGGTCGGCGATTTCCTGGCGTCGGCGGTTGTGCGCGTCGAGCTTGCTCAACTGCACCAGCCCGACGGCCGCTTGGGCGTCGGTCATGCGATAATTGGCGCCGACGTCGTCAAAGTCGAGCAGCCAATAGCGTTTGCCCATCGGCTGGACCGTCTCGTCGATCGGCAAGTACTTGCCCTTGGGGTCATAGGTCCGGCAGCAGAGCGAACGGAACGAGAGCAGCCGTTCGTAGAGTTTTTGGTCGCTGGTCGTGACCATGCCGCCTTCGCCCAGCGTGGTCATGTTTTTCTGCTGGTGAAAGCTAAAGACGCCAATGTCGCCCAGCGACCCGGCCGGGCGGCCGCGATACGTCGCGCCCACCGCGTGGGCACAGTCTTCGACCAGGCGGATGCCGCGCGGGCGCGCCAGCGCGACCAGCGCGTCCATGTCGCAACACTGGCCGTAGAGATGGACCGGCAAAATCGCCTTGGTGCGCGGCGTGATCTTGCGAGCGACGTCGGCCGGGTCGAGATTGAAAGTGCGCGGGTCGACGTCGGCAAACACCACTTTTGCGCCGCGCGCTGCGATCGCGTTGGCCGTCGATATCCAGCTCAAGGGCGTCGTGATGACTTCGTCGCCTGGGCCGACTTCACAGGCGATCATCGCCAGCTCGAGTCCCGTCGTGGCCGACGTGACGGCCAGCGCGCGCGAAGTGCCACAGTAGGTCGCAAACGCCTCCTCGAAGGCTTTTACTCGTGGTCCACAGGACGGCGCCGACGCTTTCAGCACGTCCAACAGCGCGGCTGCCTCTTCGTCGCCGTAGATCGAGCCATGGTTGAATTCGAGTTCGTACAGCGCTTTAGGCAACTGCATGGCAAGCCCTTTCGATGACCTCGCGGCAGGTGGGGATGGCGGTGTGACAGAATTGGCGCAAACGCTCGGTGACGAGAAAATCGTCGCGACCGCGCGGCGCACGACCGCTTATCGGCTCGCTTTGCGGCACGATGAGCTGGGGATCGTGGCCCAATCGCTCGGCGATCGCGCGAGCCAGGTCGTAGCGCGACATCTTGTCGCTGGCTCCGATATGAAAAATGCCTGTTGCGTCGAGCCGGGGCGCCAGTTCGAGCAGAAATTCACACAAGGTGCCGACGTCGATCGGATTGCGAAACTCGAAGGTGGGGGTCACGATCTTGTTGCCGGCCCGCAGATTACCAATGACTTTTTCCAGGTAAGAGTTGCCTACGGCGAGTGCGCTGCGCCCCAGGACCAGCGACAGCCGCACGATCGCGGACGAGGGCAACAAGTCGCCGATTGCCCGTTCGGCGCTGGCCTTTGTCTGGCCGTACCAATTCACCGGCGTCGGCGGATCGTGCTCATAATAAATGTGCTTCGTGCCGTCGAATACCGCGTCGGTCGACGTATACAACAAGCGGGCGCCGCGGCGGGCACACTCCTCGGCGACGTGCATGGCCCCCACAACGTTGATTTTTTCAGCCAATTCGCGCTCGCGCTCACAACGGTCGATGTCCGACAGCGCGGCCAGATGCGCGACCAGCTCGGGCTGCGCCTGGTCGAATGCCCTGCTCACGCTGTGGCGGTCCGTGATGTCGATGGCCACCGTGCCGCTGCCGCTAAGGGGGCTGCGCGATCCGCCGACAACGACAAAGCGATCGCGCGCCGCCAGCGACAACCGCGAGCCGACGAAGCCCGTTGCGCCGATGATGAACAGCCGCTGCCGCATGCGTTGCTCCCACGTCGCGTCGCCGCGCCCTAGCCTTTGGCACGCGCGGCGAAAACCAGCTCCATGGCGCGCCAGACCCGCAGCGGATGGTCGGTTTGAATCAAGTCGATGCCCCACTCGATCGCCTGGCGATAGCCCTTGACGTCGGTCTCGGCGGGAGCATCGGCAAACACCTGGATGCCGGCCGCGTGACAGTGGTCGATAAAGTCTTTGGTCAACGCGGTCCAGCGCGTGTCGACCGCGTAGGGTCGAATCCCGGCGGCCAGACTCGTGACCTGGCTTTTGGAGGAAGCCGGCGGCAGAGCGCGAATCCGCGAATCGGCTTGCTTAATGTCCTCCAGGTAGCCCGCGGACTGATAAACGATTGCTCGATCGGAAAGGCTGTATTTGTCCAAGGCCCTGGCCGCGGCGTCGGCAGTGATGTCCTTGGCGTCGAAGTACAAGCCTACGCCGCGGGGAACCGAGGCCAGGAACTTGTCCAGCGACGGCACGCGCGTGCCGACAAACGGGCGGCCGAACCAAGCGCCCGCGTCCAGGGCTTCGATCGCGGCGGTGGGCGTTTGGCGAATGATGCCTTTGCCGCTGGTGGTTCGATCGAGCCGCGTATCGTGCATCAAGAAGAAATTCTTGTCATCGGAACGTCGCACGTCGAATTCGACAAAATCGGCATGCAGGCGATACGCTTTTTCGAATGCCGGCAGGGTGTTTTCCGGGGCGTAGCGCGAGGCCCCGCGGTGGCAGGCAAAGCGCACCGGGCGGGGTTTGAGCTGCTGGTCCAAAACGTGCACGACGACCTCTTCGGCCACGCTGGTCTGCAAGAAATCGGCGCCGTCGGATAATGCCTTGTCCCACGACTTGGAATTGTCCGACTTGCCGAGCAGCTTGCCCTCGACTTGAATGCCTCGCGCGTGGAACTGGCGGCAAATCTCGGGCGTCATTTGGTCGGCGTCGATTTCGACGACCGCCGGCTTCAGAGCGTCGAGCCATTTGCCGAAACCGTCCGCGGGACGCCACGTAGTCATCAGGGCGATCGTGCCGCCGGACGCTTCGCGCACGCGGCTGAGCGTGTCCGGCTCGGCATGGACGAGCACCTGACTCGCGACGTTTGCGGCCTTGATCTGGCTCACCAAGAGCTTTGGATCAACGTCTTTGCAGTTGAGACAAGCATTGATCCGGCCCCTGACCAGCGTAAAAAACTCGGCCAGCGTCATCAGCTTGGCGCCCGCAAAGCGCTTGGCGAACCAACTGCCGGCATCCAGCCGCGTAAGTTCGTAGGCCGTGCGATCCTTGGCCGACAAGCTGCCGTTGGATTGGTCGGCCAGATCGCCCTCGGAAAATAACACGTGCTGGGCATCCTTGGAAAGCCACACGTCGACGGCAACCCATTCCAGGCCGTCTTCAATCGCCAGCGTCATCGCCTGGCGAGTATTCCGAGGCGCCTGGCCGGCCATGCCGCCGGGAGCCATCAACTGGAAGGAGCGGGGAGGGACAAGTGGCTGGAAAAATTCGAATTGCCGCTCGGCAGCCGCGGCCAATTGGGACAGCACCCAAACGAGAGTGAAAGTCAGCACGGTACGCATAACGTCAGCGGTGGGGTTATGGATTCCTAACCGACAAATGAACTTGGCGATTCGAGCCGTGAGCCTGCAATATCCGGGGCTCGCGCCGCTCGCCGCTGGGCCGTTCTCAAGTGCCGACTCAAGAGGACCCAGTCCGGTGGGCGGAGTGGCACGGCTGCCATCCGCGAGAATTGAAACTAACACGTCGGCCGAGTGCCGTCCATTCGCGCCCGCCCAAATCGCGACATTTGCTCGCGCCGCTGCGCGGGGTGGGACCTTACATCCGCCACGCCCGGCGCGCTATACTTGTGCTAGATTTTCCAGGGTCGGCCGACTAAGTTGTACACTTTGCGTCCGTCGACCCGGCAGCCGATTAAGGTAGGGGAACTTGATGGCAATCATTAAATTCATCGGCGAGAAAAAGGAAATCCAAGTGCCTGAAGGGTCGAATCTTCGCAAGGAGGCGATGCGGGCCGGGGTGGGGCTTTATCCGGGCATCAACAAGTACCTCAACTGTCACGGCTTCGGCCACTGCGGGACTTGCCGCGTACTGATTACCAAGGGTATGGAGAACGCCAGCCCCATGGGATTCATGGAGCGCTTACGGCTCAAGTTTTCGATGGCCTACATCGGCAACGAAGACACGATGCGGTTGGCCTGCCAGACCAACGTCAACGGCGACATGGAAGTACAAACCAAGCCGGCGCTGAATTTGTACGGCGAAAACTTCTTTAGCTAACCGCGAGCCGCCGGACCGAACACCGGGTAACTGGCGTGAAACAAGTCATCGCCATCATCAAACCCTTTCTGGCCGAAAAAGTGCTGGAAGGGCTGAAGCGGGCACCGCTCGAAGCATGCAGCGTGCGCGAGGTGAAAGGCTACGGCCGGCAAAAGAGCTATCTCGACCAGTATGCCGACAGCGAATACTCGCTGGCTTATCTGCCCAAGGTCGAAATCACGCTGTGGGTCGACGACGGCCGCGTGGAGGAAGTCCTGCGAAAGATCGTGGAAGTCGCCCGCACCGGCCGCATGGGCGACGGCAAGATCTTCGTCGTTCCTTGCGCCGAGGAAGTGATCGGCTTCTGAGGCACACGAGCAATCGCGATCCGGCGGGCAACGAAGCCATGTGAGCGGCCGCTATCGCTGCGTCTTCTTCGACGCGTCGTAGTTTCTGGTGATCAACAGATCGTACACCAGCCCGCCCAAGACGGCTCCCAGGCACGGTCCGACGACCGGCACCCACCACCAGTAGTCGTGCGCCGTGAAGACCTGGTTGCCCCAGCCGGCAACCCAGGTGAACAGCCGCGGACCCAGGTCGCGGGCGGGGTTGATCGCATAGCCCGAGTTGAGCCCGTACGTCATCCCGATCACCAGCACCGCGGCGCCCACCACGATCGGCGACCAGGGCGCCGGCAACGCCATGTTGCGCGGGTCGACGATGGCGAAGATAATCATGATCAACAGCGCGGTGCCGACAACCTGGTCGATCAAGCCGCCGGGAAAGTTGCTCAAATAATCTTGCGGGTACGTGGCCCAAATGCCGGCGGTGGCGAGCGAGCGGGCCGGGCCTTCGAAGTGATCGATCGCTTCCTGATAGGTGACGTACACGACGGCGGAAGCCGCAAAGGCGCCGGCCATCTGCGCGGCACAGTACGGTAGCACTTTGCGCCAGGCAAACCCTCGGTGCACGGCCAGGGCCAACGTCACGGCCGGATTCAGATGCGCGCCCGAAATACCGCCGGCCACGTAGGCTCCCATCGTGACGGCCAGTCCCCAGCCCAGGTTGATCGACAAGTACTCGCCGGTTTTGCCGCCCCCCAAGACGACTTGAGCCACCACGCCGGCGCCGAAAACGATCAGCGTAAACGTTCCCAGAAACTCCGCCGCCGCCTCTCGCAGTGTATCGCGTGACATGCGCGTTCGCTCCCCGCCGAAGGATACTGGGCCTGGCCAATGGAATTCACACCGCCGCGCCGCCGCCGTCTTTTTTTGGGGAGCGGGGTCTGCGGATTATCGCGTGTCGGCGCGCGCAATTCAATCAGGAGAGGAAGGCACGAAAACGGATCAGGGCGTTATGGGGAACTGCCAGAACGTGAGCTTCGATTCGTCTTTCACCAGCACGCCGTCGGAAAGAACGACGGGGTGGGCCCAGGTGGGTGTCTCGGCGACTTTGTAGCGCGCGAGCGGTTCGAATTGCTTGTCGCTGGCCTTGAAAACGATCAGCTCGCCGCCGGTGGTCAGCGCCCACACGACTTTTCCGGTTTGCACGAGCGAGGCGTTCTCTCCCAGGCGGCCTTCGCTGGTCCAAAGCGTTTTTCCCGTCGTCAAGTCGATCGCAAACAACTGGCCCTTTTGCCGATGCGTGAAGCCAAACAGCCGCTGATCGTCGGCCACGGGCGAGCTCAAATACAGCGAGAGCTCTTTCTCTCCCCAAACTTTGTCGGTCTCCCATTCGTCGTCTGTCCGGTCGATCCGATAGCGGTCGACGCCCTTGTTGATGCCGGAGAAAATCAGCGACCCTTCGTGCTCGATGGGAGTGACCGCGTTCTGGTCGTACTCGGTTTGGAAGGGGATCTTCCACAATTCCTTTCCGTCCTCCAGATTGACGCCGACGCAGGCCTTTTCCGTTTGCGTGATTACCTGTTGCACGTCATGCAGCGTGACGATCACCGGCGAAGCATAGGCCGGACCGTCGTCGTTCGAGCTCCAGAGCGTTTGTCCGGTCTTGACATCGACCGCCAGCAGCGCGCCTTTGTCGTGCCCGCCCACGTGCACGATGCACCGGTCGTCGGCCACCGCCGGCGACATCGCGGCGCCATAGAGCGGCGAGGTTTGCGGGAATTGCTTGGAGAACTCGCGCTGCCACAGTTGCTTGCCGGTCTTGGCATCCCAACACGTCAAAATGCCGCTGATCCCCAGCGTGAACGCGCGTCCATCGGCGACGACGGGCGTGCTCTTGGGACCTTTGCCGTGCATCGCGGCCACCGGATTGGCCTGGTAGGGCGCCGGATAGCCGTGCTGCCACCGTTGTGTCCCGTCGGCCAGATTCAACGAGGTCAGCGTCTCGTCGTCGCCGCGTCGACTAAAGAGATAGATGCGTCGATCGGCGACCACTGGCGACGAATGGCCCAGCCCGGCCTCGATCTGCCAGCGCTTGTCGAGCTCCTTGGGCCAGGTGGCGGGGACTTTGAATCCAACGACTTGTCCGTCGCGACGCGGGCCACGCCACTGTGGCCAGTTGTCGGAGCCCTTTGTGGCCACGAGCGCCGACAACCAGCCGATTGCGGTACAGCAAATGGCGACGTGACTCATAGGCGCTTCCGGAGTTGTTCGTTTCCCGCCAAGCACGGCGCTGCAAGAAGGTGCGGCCACGGTCTGGCCGGCACGCAACGGCGCCGCGCAAAGTATCCTCCGATTGTACACCCGACAAGCGGCCGGCCAAAAGAGACCGCTGCGTCGACGGCCGCGGGAAGTCAGATTTCCCCGGAAAACCCTTCATATCTACCTACTTCCGATAACAATGCTTGTCATTCGGCGTTGCGCAGCTTCATGTAATAGCGCTGGACTTCGGCCACGCATGACTGTCCGCTGGCGGACATGGTGCGGCAACGGGCTAGCGAAGTCTTGGCCTTGGCCAACAGCTCGCGGACGCGCGTGGCCGCGCCTTCGCGAATATCGGCCTCGATGTCCTGGCAGCCGAGACCAAAACATCCGCAGATCGGCGCCTGCGGATCCTTGGGATATACCCCGTGCCGCAAGGCTTCGCTGGTCACGCGCCGCTCGAACATGTCGAAATAGACGACGTCGCACCTGGCATACGGGCAGAAGAAAGCCGATTCGGCCAGGCCGCCGGCAGCGTCCTCGTTGACGTGCGCTTGCCACGTCTCGCGTCCCACGGCGATGCCCGGCGAGCCGCACGCTGGGCAACGCGATTGGCCGGTGTCGTCGGGCTCGCGAATGAATGCCTTGTTCATGGGGGTAGTGGGGGATGGGGATTAGGGTTTAGGGCTTGGGTATTGAAGCAAGCGGGCGCTCTTTCGGTCTTGCGGGCCGCCGTGCGATCGTTTCATACCAACCGCTAACCCCCGGCCCCCAATCCCTACTCCCCAACTCCTAAACCTTGGGTTCCCAATTGGGCCGATATTCGCGGCTCCAAAGAGCCGCGGCCGCGGGATCGTTTTGTACGTGGCCGTTTGCCGGGTCAAGATCGAGCGTGTGGCCGGTGCGATAGGCAATATTGCCCAAGTGGCAAAGCAGGGTGCTCTTATGCCCTTCTTCAATCTCAGAGTTGAGCCGCCCGGACGAGCTGACGCAGGCCAGAAAGTTTTTCAAGTGTGGGTCATGGCCGTCGAAGCCCTTGGTCTGGATCGCGAGCTGTTTTCCGACCGGGTCGTAGATTTTGTAGTTATTGCCGTCGATGACCAGGGACCCATTCTCGCCGTAAAAGGCGATGCC
>JBGQHN010000021.1:0-24090 GCA_041497975.1 Planctomycetia bacterium
CTGCGGTCTGGGAACGGCTCTGCGCCTGCACTAAAAAAACAGCCTGCCAGAGCGCAAAGACGATCGCTCAAGGCCATCGCGAAGGTCCGGCTGCCCCCGTCCCAACGCCCTCGCCGCGCCCCGGCGAAAAAATCCGTCTGCCTATCCACGTGGTGAGAAATGCGGGCTAGGCCAGGTGCCGTCGCCGCAGCGATTCGAGCAATTCCAAAATCGGCTTGGGGCGATCTTGTGCGTCGAACAAGCCGCCGTGCGGAAAGGCGTGAGGTTGGCTGTCTAAGAGTTGGTTCCAGATGATGCCCTGCACCGGCTGCTTGGCCAGGAGCACGCGCAGGTACCGCTCGGCCCAGTCGCGTTGCGCCTCGGGCGACAATGCGGCCGTCGCGGCGTAATTGACCGCCTGCGAGCTGGGGCGTGCTTGTGGGTCGGCGCCGCTGGCGCTAGGTGCGCTGAGGGTGACCAGAAGCGGCAATCCCAAGGTGCTCCAGCGGTCGAGCTGGCGGCCGAACTCCAACGCGTCGCGTGGTTCGCTGCCGTGGGGCGCGTAGGCGAAATTGATTTCCAGGCCGATGCCGTTTAATCCCAGTTCGGCGCGCACCAGCGCGTCGGCAAAGTGCAACGGCGAGAGATCGCATTCCTCGCGGCTCATGAACGAGCCCCAGGGTTGATCGATGGTGATGACCACTGGCGCGCGGGGATCGACGCGGCGGATGCACTCGATCGAAATCACCGCCAGCCTCAGCCGCTCTTCCTCGCTGTGCGCGAAATCGTTGTCGACGTTCAGCCGCGCGGCGCATTGCCAGAGCTGTATCTTGCCCCGATAGTGGCTGACCACGGCCGAGATGTGCTCGGCCACGCATGAGCGAAAGCCTTCCTCGTCGCCTTCACCCCACAGGTACATCCAATCGGGCAGCGACCACTTGTCGATCTCCAACAGCGGCCCGCTGCTAATCTTCAGCCCTTGCGAGCGGCACCATTCGATTTGCAGGTCACCGAGGGTGAAATCATGCTTTCCCTGCACGGCCTCGACGTCTCGCCACACCAGCGGCACCAGCGCCGTGTTGAACGCCGGAACGATTTGTCTCGCGATCGGCTCGGACAGTCGTGCGCTGCCCAAATTGACGCCCAAGAGCGTGCTGAGCTTGCCGGCCTGATGGTGGCGGGCGACCAGCGCCTGTTCCACGTACGAATCGCTCAGCAGCGCCATGCCATAGAGCGCGGCACGGATCGCGGCAACCGCGCACTCAGCGGCGCCGTTCGCGTCGTCCTGGCGCGTGACGGCCCACGACAGGTGTTGTCGCGCGGCCTTGGTCGCATCGCTGACCGAGGTGGGAATAACCATGCCCAGGGACTGCCAGACCGCGATTTGATTGAGCAGGCGATTGAGCGTGCCGCGGGCCAGTTCGACTTCGAGATGGTACGGCCGGTCGCGCTCCATCAAGCTGGCGGTCGAAAGCATCAGTTCGCCATGGCCTTCGATCCTGCAGGGGATGAAAAAATTGCCCGAGTCGCTCTCGGAGCGCTGCACGTCGATGCCCGAGTCGGTCCACTGGGCACGCGTTTGCCAGGGGATTTCATCCAGGCCCGCCATGTACGCACGCGCGATGGCGTCCGGGGCCAGGCGGTCGCGGCGCGGTACCAGAAATCTGATCACGCCCATCGGCGAAGAACATCCTCGAAATGGAAACGCGGTCCTGACACCACGGCGCGAACAGGAACAGGAGGGCGTGGTTCGATTCGTCGAAACGCATCAAGCGCGTGCCCGCCGGTGCGAGTCTAACCCACCGGGGTCAGCGGTACAACCGTTTTGAATGGCGGCGGCGTCGGCGTTTAACGAGGTCGATTTTGATCGCTGGCGGCGAATGTGCGGTGTGATATACTCGGCCGCTACGAGTGGGCGCCGCGCGGCGCTCGTCCGATTGGCAGCTCAATTTTGATTGGCCCGACACTATGGCGACCGCCGTCCTGCAAACTTCCTTGGGCGATGTACCAGTCCGCCGCGGCAAAGTGCGCGACATTTACGATTTGGGCCGCGAGTTGCTGCTGGTGAGCACCGATCGGATTAGCGCGTTCGATTGGATTTTGCCCACCGGCATTCCCGACAAGGGCCGCGTGCTGACGCAGACCAGCGCGTTTTGGTTTGAGCGGCTCGCCGAGCCCCACCATCTCCTCAGCACCGACGTCGGCGCATTGAATTTGCCGCCGGGAATTGACCGTGCGCCCCTGGAGGGGCGCAGCATGCTGGTGCGGAAGACCGAAGTCGTGCCGATCGAGTGCGTCGTTCGCGGCTATTTGTCGGGCTCCGGATGGAAAGAGTACCGCCAGCAGGGCAGCGTGTGTGGAGTTCGACTGCCGGGGGGGCTCAAGGAGAGCGATCCGCTGCCAGAGCCGATCTTCACGCCCGCCACCAAAGAGGAATCGGGGCACGACATCAATATTTCGTTCGAGAAGATGGTCGACCTGGTCGGCAGCGAGGTTTCGCGGGAACTGCGCCGTCGTAGCCTGGACGTTTACCGGCGCGGCGCCGAACATGCCCAACGCCGCGGCATCATCATTGCCGACACGAAGTTCGAGTGGGGCCGCGTGGACGGCAAGATTATTTTGATCGACGAGGCGCTCACCCCAGACAGCTCGCGGTTCTGGCCGCAGGATGCCTACGCTCCCGGTGGTCCGCAGCCGTCCTTCGACAAGCAGTTTGTGCGCGACTGGCTGGAGACCACGCGTTGGGATAAGAACAGTCCGCCGCCGGCATTGCCTGCCGATATCGTGGCCAAGACCCGCGCCAAGTACATCGAAGCCTACGAGCGATTGACGGGCCTGGCCTTCGCCTGGAAGTGAACGGGACAGCGACATGGCCGCGGCAATGGATACGCCGATCGACCTGGAAGCGTATTTTCGCCGTATCGAATACTCGGGCCCGCGGACGATCGACGCCGAAACATTCAAGTCGCTGCACGTGGCTCACGCCATGCACATCCCGTTCGAAAACGTGGACGTGCTCAACGGCAAACCGATCCGGCTCGACTTGCCGAGTCTGCAGGCGAAGCTCGTGCGCGGGCGGCGCGGTGGATATTGCTTCGAACAGAACATGTTGTTTGCCGCCGTTTTGGAACAACTGGGCTTCGCGGTTGCCCGGCTGCAAGCTCGGGTTCGCTGGGGCACGGACCGAGTTTTGCCGCGCACGCACATGGTGCTGGAAGTCGACGTGGCCGGCCGCCCCTGGCTGGCCGACGTCGGGTTCGGCGGCTGGGGGTTGCTCGAGCCGGTGTCACTGGCCGAAGGCGAATCGCGGCAGTTCGATTGGAGCTATCGCTTGTGTCGGGAAGGCGACGTGTGGATGCTCCAGACGCCGCAAGTCCACGTTTGGCAGAATTTGTACGCCTTCACGCGCGAGTCGCAGTTGAGCGTTGACTTCGAGCCGGGCAACTATTACGTGTCCAACCACCCGGACTCACGATTTGTGCAAACACTCACTGCCCAGCGCGTCACACCCACGGCCCGCTACGTATTGCGGGGTCGCGAATTGATCGTGGCCAGCGCCGACACCACCACGACGCGCACACTCGATCGAGACGAAGAGCTGATTGACGTGCTGGCCGAGCAGTTCGGGCTCGTCCTTGCGCCTGGGCCATGGATTCCACGACCGGCGATTGGCACGGGTTCGTAGGCTCAAGTTCAGTTGCGAGCCGCGCCTCCCAGCGGGCGGATGCCGCGAATGCGGCCTTCGGGTCGATGGCGATCGAGCGAGACTGCGTCGGCCGATTCGAACGTGCCGACGTTACCCGCCTCATCTCGAACCTCGAGCCTTAAGTAAATTCGGTCCGGCACGCGGTTGTCCAGCCGCCAGCGGTACCCGCCGGTGTTCTCCAGGCCCGTGGCGATCGGAGTCCATGGGCCGCCAGTGCCGGTGCCGAACGAAAGCGCGATGGGCCGTGCGTCCAGCACGTCGTCAGCGGCTTCCCAGCCGATCGCCAATTCGCCGGTCTCGGCCGCGACCTCCGCACTGGTGATGCGGCCGGTCGGTTTGGTCAAATCGACGCCGATCCAAAGATCGGGCGCATCGCCTTGTGTCGGCGGGCGTCCACCCAATCCGCTGCCGCTGAGCGCCACGATGCGAAATCCAAAGATTCCTTCGGCGTCGACGCTGACCGGCATCGGACTGCGGTTGTCGGGATCGACGCCGAAGACCGCCCACGTGCGACCGCCATCCGGCGTGCCCCACAGCTCCACTTTGGAGATCCCCGACGGGCCGACCGAATCGATTTCGTATTCCAACTCGAAGCTCCGCGCGTTGACCATCCGCGGGCGCTGGCCCGGGGGCAACCGGCTGAAGTCGAGCGGCGAGCCAGGTGGGCCCCCGCGTGACACCTGGCTGGCCGGCTGCGCGCTCGACTGGCCGAATCCATTGCGGGCGTCAGGGCTGCTGGGCACAGGGGCGCTGGGCATGCGCCAGTTAGCGTCGCGGCTGACGGGCTCGTGAGCGGTCGGATTGGTGGCGCGACCCAAGGGATCGTTCGTCGAACGGTCGGCTGGCCAGCGTGTCGCATCCATCGGTCTCAGATCGGACCGCGAAGCTTCAGGCGTCAAGCTGCGCGCCACTTCGCCCGGCGCGGCCACGATGCCCGGGTTTACGACGGCCTGGCTCACCGCCGGATTGCCGGCCTCGTCGGTGATTTCAGCCCGTACCAATATCGGGCCGCTCGCGGTTCTGGGCCACCACGTCGTTTCGCCGGTCAGGGTGTGGCGCATCGCGGAGGGTGGCGACTCGACGACGACGCGCTCCCAGGGGTCGGACGAGTTGGCCTGGTACTCCAATTTGAAGCTGCCCAGCTTGAGGTGCGGATCGACGGCCTGCCAACGCGCCACGATCTCTCCGGCCGCTCCGCGAGTGGCCGACAATTCCAGCCGCGGCGCGACGGTGTCGACCGTTACTTTCAGTTGCGGTTCGAGCGCCCCCTCGGGCCGCACGGTGCCCTGGGCGTCCACCGTGCGGAGGCTGTACCAATATTCGCCGTCGCGCGGCGAGCGAAAAACAAACGCGCCCTTCTCAGGCTTGACTCGGCCTGCCAATTCCCAGCTCGAGCCGGCGTTGGTCGACACGTGCAGTTGCACTTCGACGGGTTGTTGGGCCGGCGTTTGCGGCGGTTCGATGCGGAACGGAATGGTGAAGGCATTCTGCCGCGTGGAAGTGACGACTGGCCCGCGCTGCGGCTCGCCGCCAACGGCGCCGTCGCGACCGTCGGGCGTCGCGGCAACAACCGCGCGAAACGAGGTCAGCAGCATGATGACCGCGGCGATAAGTCGTCGTAGCCGCATCGTCGCGCGCGTCCTTGCGTCGCTGGTATTGTGTGACCGATGCGCGCGCAGGATCGAACGCCTGACGCGCTCCTACGCTTATTTATCGGTGCGGGCGACCTTGCCGCTTGAGCAGGAGTTAGCGACGGCCCGGAAAAGAAAAGACAGGTAAAATGGGGGAAAGGCTGTGCCCCGCCGCCTCAGCCAGCGCATTGTAAGAACTTCTAGCTCCCGCGGGTCTTTTCGACGATGTCCACGAACTGTCGGGCCAGATTTTCGATTTGCGACAACCGGCCCTCGGCGACAGCCTTGGAATCGACCAGCGAGCCTCCCACGCCCAACGCGAACGCTCCGGCGCGCAAAAAGTCGGCAGCCGTGTCAAGATTGACCCCGCCGGTAGGCATGAGCCGCACCTGCGGCAACGGGCCGCTCAAGGCCTTCAAATACGCCGGGCCACCGACGTCGGAGGGAAAAACTTTCACAATATCCGCGCCGGCCTCCCAGGCAGCGAGCACTTCGGTGGGCGTGAAGGCGCCGGGCATGACCAGCTTATCGTAGCGGCGACAAAGCCTGATGACGTCCAGGCTCAGCGTCGGCGAGACGATAAACTCGGCCCCCGACAAAAGCGCCAAGCGGGCCGTCTCGGGATCGAGAATTGTGCCCGCGCCCAACAGAATCTTGTTACCCAGCCGTTCGGCCAGTTTTTCGAGCACGCGATGAGCCCGCGGCACAGTGAAGGTGACTTCCATCACCTCGACTCCGCCGGCGAGCAAGGCCTCGGCGACGTCGCCCAACAGTTCGCCACTTTGCGCGCGAATAACCGCCACGATCTGTCGCCGCCGCACCCGATCCAGATTGGACTGCTTGCTCATGGAATGCGCCTTGCGAAGGACGAAGGGAGCAATGGTTGGCATCGGGCACGCATGGCCTTGGGTCGACGCGTCGTTGGCGATCTAAAATCGGCACCGCGATTGCTGGTACGATGAAATTGCCCCTGGGGGGTCACTTTCGGTGGCCGAAATGGAGCAATTTACAAATCTGGACGCCGTCGTCTACAGCGCCCATAATAGCAAGCAGCGGGGGTGCGGGGGGAATCTGGCGTAAGGTTGCAGCCGGTATTCAGGCTGAAGCTCGAATGGCCGAGTTCTTGGGCAGCCCTCTGGCGAACGTTGTCTTGC
Organism: Planctomycetia bacterium; assembly: GCA_041497975.1. GTDB lineage: Bacteria > Planctomycetota > Planctomycetia > Pirellulales > PALSA-1355 > PALSA-1355. Next base: position 6,471 of record JBGQHN010000021.1, read on the forward strand.
TGTTGGCTTTGGCGGCTTCGCTCATCGCCGGAGGGATCTACGTGATCGGCAGAGTCCGGGCCGGCATCAACGGCAAAGAACCCCCAGCCAACGAGTGGTTGACGAAATTCAAAGAATTGCACGCCAAGGGTGAGCTAAACGACGAGGAATACCGAACAATAAAGGCTATGCTGGCGGAGCGCTTGCAGCGGGAGTTAAACAGTACGGACGAACCACGTTAGTCGGGTATTGACTGTCGCGCCAGTCGAGGCATGGCGCGGAGGACGACGATGGCTGGGCGCGGTGTTCCACGCGACATGACGGCAACTTACTCAAGCGCGCCGGCGAGCAAACAGCGTTTCGTGAATTATTAACTGCTCGAAGAATATTTCGAACAGGGAAGATCTGGCCAATGCAACGACGCGACCTGATGGCCACTCGAGCGACACCTTGGATTTTTTCTTCGGCCGTGACGTGCGGTTCTGCACGCCACGCTCGAGGGGACTTTGAAAGGAGTAGACATGCCCTCAGGTAGGGACGTCAACACAGGTCGACGGGGTGGCGGCACCACGAAAAAGAACGCGTTTTGCTCCTTTTGCCGCAAAAGCTACCGAGACGTCGGTCCTTTGGTGGAAGGACCCGGTGACGTTTACATTTGCGGCGAGTGCATCGAGCTTTGCCAGTCGATTCTCGAGCAGGAACGCCGACGCCGCGGCACCAACAAGCAACTTTTTACCAAGGTGCCCTCGCCGCGCGAAATCGTCGCCCAATTGGACGAATACGTCATCGGCCAGGAGCACGCCAAGAAGGTGCTGGCCGTCGCCGTCCACAGCCACTACAAGCGCTTGATGCTGGGGGCCGAGGGCTCGGACGTCGAGATCGAGAAATCGAACATCCTACTGCTGGGGCCGACGGGCTGCGGCAAGACGCTGTTGGCCCGCACGCTGGCCAAAGTCCTCAACGTGCCGTTTGCGATTGGCGACGCGACCACGCTGACCGAGGCCGGCTATGTCGGCGAGGACGTCGAGAATTTGCTTTTGAAGTTACTGCATGCCGCCGACTTCGATCTCGAAGCCGCCCAACGCGGCGTGCTCTACATCGACGAAATTGACAAGATCGGCAAGACGAGCCAGAACGTTTCCATCACCCGCGATGTGTCGGGCGAGGGAGTGCAGCAGGCCTTGCTCAAGATGCTCGAAGGTACTTTGGCAAACGTGCCGCCGCAGGGTGGCCGCAAGCATCCCGAGCAACAGTACATCCAGATGGACACGAGCAACATCCTGTTCATTTGCGGTGGAACGTTCGTCAACATCCACAAAATCATCGGCAAGCGGCTGGGCAAACGCACCATTGGTTTCGGCCAGGAAAGCGGCATGCGCAGCGAAGAAGACGTTTCCAAGCTGTTGCCGCAAGTGACCAGCGACGACATCCTGGAGTTCGGGCTGATTCCGGAACTCGTCGGCCGGTTGCCGGTTATCTCGGCTTTAACCCCGCTCGACTCGGATGCTCTAGTGCGCGTGCTCACCGAGCCGAAGAACGCCCTGGTCAAGCAATACCAGCGGCTGTTTTCCATGGAAAACGCCGATTTGCAGTTCACCGAAGAGGCCCTGCTGACAATTGCCAACAAGGCCCAGGTCAAAGAGACGGGCGCACGCGGGCTGCGGTCGATCATCGAAGAGGTGATGCTCGACATCATGTTCAATTTGCCCGAAGAGGGCCAGGGCAGCCGTTATTTGATCACCAAGGACGTCGTCGAAGGGCGCCAGCCTAAGTTTCCGATCATCGAGCCGAAAAACAAAAGCGCGTAACGTTCAAGCCCGTTCGCCCTCGTGGCCAGCGGGATCTCCGAGTTCGCGCTCTCTTTCAATGGAAAACCCGGGCCGTGCCAGGTGCGCGTGCCCGGGTTTTTTTCCAAGCACGCGATGGTGAGCGGCCGATCAATCGCGGCCGGTGTTCCCAAATCGAGCGCTCTCCTCGAGCTTTGCGCGGACCTCGGCGAGCGGATAGTCGATGATCGGCAAATCCAGGTGAGCAATTTCGCGCAGCCGCCGATAGCCGCGCGTCACGAGTGATTCGCGCTGGCGAACATAAGCCGCGTCGAGACGCCGCTTGCCGAAATCGCCTTCGACTGTGACCGGATCGAAATCGCTGTCGATGATGAACTGCGCCAGCACCGGATTGCAGCGAATGTGGCGTTCGCGCGTGGTGTGGAGCGTCTCGGGATCGAGCATGCCGATCACAAAGCGCAGGTAGAGATCGCTGTCGGTGATCTCCTCGACGTCACCGCCGCAAACGTCGCACAGGTAGCCTTCTTCGCATTTGGCCATCGGGGGACCGCCGGCGGGGGCTGGGGGGTGGGGGTTGGGGTTCGCAGCAACTGCGGTTCTTGGCTGAAAAGGCGTTTCCTTCCGGTCTCCAGCCTCCAGCCTCCTTACAATCCCAACACATCATTCATGTTATACAGTCCCGGTTTTTTGCCGGCCAGGAATTTGGCGGCGGCCAGGGCTCCGTGGGCATAGCAGTCGCGGCTGGTTGAGCGGACGGCCAGCTCGATTGTTTCGCCGAGCAATCCAAAAACAATCGTGTGCTCGCCGGGGTTATCGCCGACGCGTAGCGCGTGATAGCCGATTTCGCCGTGCGGGCGCTGGCCGGGCCGGCCCGTGCGGCCATGGCGATGCTCGCTTTGTCCCATCACGCCGGCGATGATCTCGCCGAACCGAAGCGCGGTGCCGCTGGGCGCGTCCTCCTTGAAGCGATGATGCCGTTCGATGATTTCGACGTCGGCGCCGGAGGGATGGTCTTTCAAGGCGCGGGCCGCCACTTCGGCCAGTTTCATCGTCAGGTTGACGGCCAAACTCATGCTCGGCGCCCAAAGCACCGGGATGGTATTGGCGGCCTGGCGGATTTTTTCTTGCAGCCCGGGGTCCAAGCCGGTAGTCGCCACGACCAGCGGAATGTTTTGGTCGAGGCACGCAACCAGGGCCGCGGCGGTGGCTTTTGGCACGGAGAAGTCGATGGCCACGTCGAGCGGTCCCCGCAGCGACGCGGCCAGCGGAACCCCCAACGGGCCCACGCCAGCCAGCGTACCCGCGTCGTCGCCCAGTTTCGGATGCGCGGCATGCTCGACCGCCGCCACGAGTTTCAACTCCGGGTCGGCGCTGGCCAAGGCCACGAGTCTTTTCCCCATGCGTCCGGCGGCGCCGTTGATTGCGATGCGAATTGCCATCGTCGAAATGCCACTCCAAAGAATCAGCAGCGCGCTTTGATAGTCGGGCTCCGCGACCCGATTTTCAAGAAATACACCAACCTTATCAAGGCCGGCTGCGATTAGGCTCTAGCTGTAGAGCTGGATCGCCTTGACGATTTCATCCAGCTCATTGGGCACCTCGACGGCGCGGTTGGCAAATGCGGCCCGCTTGACGCCCCGGCTGCCCAGCACTTTGTTGAATTGTTCCTGATCGGTAGTGTGGTAGGCCACCGTGGCGGTCGGGTCCTTCAACTGGTGGCCGGTGAGGATGCACACCACGCGTTCATCCGGTCCGATAACTCCCTGAGAGACCAGCAGCCTGGCTCCGGCCACGCTGGCGGCGCTGGCCGGTTCGCAGCCCAATCCGCCGGCGCCCACCTGGGCCTTGGCGTCCAGAATCTCCTGGTCGGTGACTTCGCGCACCACGCCATTGCAGTCTTCCAGAGCCCGCAAGCACTTGTCGAGGTTCACGGGCCGGTTGATTTCAATGGCGCTGGCAATCGTCGATGCCCGCCGGTGGCTGGCATCCAACTCGTTGTAGTAGGCGTCGGCGATCGACTGATCGGGCCGGCCGCGGTTCCAGCGCAGCCCGCGCCGCTCGTATAGCTCGAACAGCGTGTTAGCGCCGGCGGCGTTGATGACCGCCAGCCGCGGAACGCGGTCCACGAGGCCGATTTGCCGCAGCTCGGCGAACGCCTTGCCAAACGCACTCGAATTTCCCAGGTTTCCGCCGGGCACCACGATCCAGTCGGGCACTTGCCAGGCCAGCGCCTCCAAGACGCGGAACATGATCGTTTTCTGTCCTTCCAGCCGAAACGGGTTCACGCTGTTGACGAGGTAGATGCCCAATTGGCTGGAGACCTCTTTCACCCGCGCCATGGCGTCGTCGAAATCGCCGGCGATCTGCATGGTCAGGGCGCCATAGTCGAGTGCTTGCGAGAGCTTTCCATAAGAGATCTTGCCCGAGCCGATGAAAATCACGGCTTTCATCAGCCGGGTGACCGAGCAGTACAGGGCCAGCGACGCGCTGGTGTTGCCGGTCGAGGCGCAGGCGGCCCGCTTGGCGCCGATCGTATGGGCGTGCGTAAAGGCGGCCGACATACCGTTGTCTTTGAAACTGCCCGAGGGATTCAAGCCTTCGTACTGCAGGAACAAATTGCCCGAGCGCACGCCGACATACTTGCCGACGCCGGCTGAAGGTTGCAGCAGCGTTTGGCCTTCGCCGATGGTGACGACTCGCTCTCGCGGGGCAAACGGCAGCAGCTCGTAGAATCGCCAGACTCCGCTCAGCGCAAGCGGCTCGTTGCGGCGCGACCATTTCTTTTCGAAAAAATCGAGCGAAGTGGGCGGGTTCAGCCGGTTCCAGTCGTAGACGACGTCCAGCAGGCTGCCGCATACCTCGCACGCGACGCGCACTTCTTCCACGCCATAGGTCGTTGCACACGCGGGCGAGATGCAACGTTGAAAGGCGACATCGGTCAAAGTGGCGACGCTAATGGCTGAGTGCTCCTCGCATGAGCGAATGCCGCCGGCAATCGACGGCCGCGCGCCCAACTTGCTAGTCTATGCCAGTGTATCCCGCAATGTCCAGTTTCGTTTCGACGACCCACACGCACGGGGCGGCCCCGCGTGAAAAAGCCGCGAGGCGCTACCGACCAGCGTGTTCGGGCACTTCGCGCCAGGACGTGCCGGCGGCGCTCCGCGCCCCGAGCGTCCGGCGGCGTGTGGGTTGTAAGTGCTGGCACGGATGGGACGAAAATACACGATTTGACAGTTCGTTTTGCGGGTTTTAGAATGGGGATTTTGTAGACTTCCAAACGAGGCTTGACCGTAGTTCCTGCTCTTGGAGAAGCCAGCCATGAAGAAGGTCGAGATGAAGGCGTTTAAGGAACAGCTTTTGGTTTTGCGCGCCCGCCTGCGTGGCGACGTCAGCGCGATGGCCGACGCCGCCCTGCGAAAGACCCGCTCGGAAGCCAACGGAGATCTTTCAAGCATGCCGATTCACATGGCCGACATTGGCAGCGATAACTACGAGCAGGAATTCACGTTGAGCCTGATGCAGACGGATGAAATGACGTTGGAGTCGATCGAAGCCGCCATCGAAAGGATCGAAGACGGCGCCTTCGGCTTGTGCGAAGACTGCGCGGGTCCGATCAGCAAAGCCAGGCTCAACGCCATCCCCCATACTCCCTTGTGCATCAAATGCGCACAGAAGCTCGAACGCGGCTAAAGCTGGGGCGATGAAGGCAGTTTCCACTCGTCGTTACCTGCTTTTCGGCGGGATTGCCGTCGTCGGCTGCCTGCTCGATCTGTTCACCAAGCGTTGGGCTTTCGATACCCTGGGAATGCCGCACCAGCGCCCGAGCCACTGGCTCGTAGATGATATCTTTGGCATCACCACCAGTCTTAACGAGGGCGCGCTGTTTGGCATCGGTCAAGGGCAGGGGTTCGTCTTTAGCGCTCTTTCCGTCGTGGCCATCGTAGGCATTGGTTACTGGCTATTCGCGGCCGGCGCCGCGCAGGATTTGCTGCTTACCATCGCGTTGGGCGCCGTGACCGCGGGAATCTTTGGCAATCTGTACGATCGCTTGGGCCTGCCCGGCCTGACCTGGGGAGCCGATTCGATGCACCAGCCCGGTGAGGCCGTGTACGCCGTGCGCGACTGGCTGCATTTCAAAATCGACGGCCTGATCGATTGGCCGATCTTCAACGTCGCCGACAGCTTGCTGGTCTGCGGCGCGGCGCTTCTCGTCTGGCATGCCTTGCGAACCGTACCGGTTGCGGATCCCTCGCAAGCAGTAGAAAAGCAGTAACGCAGCAGGCCGTAGCCTTCCATGCGACCACGCTCCAGCCGTCGGCCTCCCGTAATTCGTCGGGTAGAATTGCGCGATCGTGCAAAATCAAGCGTGGTGCGTCTATTCCTTTTGACAATAAACTACCTGTTTGCTAGTTTTTGCTCGGAGCGACAATTTCCCTCCTCCGTTAGTGTTTCGTGACCTCGGCGATGGTTTGTGGACCCGCGGATTGAAGTCCGGCGGTACAATCTCTCTCGGGGCGCGTTGTTAGATGTCGGTGCAGAGGCATTCACTTTTTTCGACCGCCGCGCGACATGCGCCAGGGCGGTCAGCCCGTCGGCTTGCACTTCTGTTCGGGTTCCGAGCGTCGGGGCCCAGCTTGTGAATCGGATCTGAGGCGGTTCGAGATGAAACTGTCGCGCACCGTGGCGTACGCCGTGCAAGCGACGCTGCAGTTGGCTCAAACCAATTCCGGCGTCCCCGTTCCATGCAGCCACCTGGCGGCGAAGGGGCACATGCCGGAACGGTTCTTGCTACAAATCTTGCGGCACCTGGTAACGCATGGCATTTTGCACTCCACGCGCGGCGTCGACGGCGGCTATTCGCTGGAGCGCAAACCCGAAGAGATTTCGCTGTTGGATGTCATCGAAGCCATCGATGGGCCACTGAGCGCCAAGCTCCCGGCCGCCGAGGCCGGAGCATTGTCGGCCTCCGAGATCAGGCTGAACGAAGCGCTGGAGCAAGTGACCGCTGGCGTGCGCCGCCAATTGCAGGCCGTCAAGCTGTCCGATCTGCTAGGGTCCCAACCGCTGGCCAAAATGGCCTGACTTCGCGCGGTGATTCCGCTCGGGCGTTCCGTTTGTTCGTGACAGGTGATATTGCGCGGACGCGGGCTGTTGGGCAGCCTGGCGGTGGTCACTTGGCAGGGCGCGGCCCCGGCGTTAGGCTCTGATGCATGAGCCCTTCAGAACTCGCACCGCGCTATGAGCTTGCCAGGGCCGTCGCCCGCGAAGCCGGCAAGCTGACGCTGAACTACTTTCAGAGCGACAGCCTGGCCGTCGAGCTGAAGCCGGATCGATCGCCCGTGACCGTGGCCGACCGCGCGGCGGAGCAACTGCTGCGCAAGCGAATCGGCGAGCAGTTTCCCGACGACGCCATCCTGGGCGAAGAGTTTCCCGAGAATTCCGGAACCAGCGGCTACCGTTGGATTCTGGACCCGATCGACGGCACCAAGTCGTTCATCCATGGAGTGCCGCTCTATGGCACGCTGGTGGGCATCGAGCACCAGCAGCGGAGCGTTATCGGCGTGATCTATGTTCCGGCCCTGGAAGAATGCCTGCACGCTGCCACCGGCCAGGGAGCATGGTTCGAGCGCAAACAATCGCCGCCTCGGCCGGCCCAAGTCTCCTCGCGCGAAACCCTCTGCGAAGGACTACTGTGCGCAAGCGACACCCGCTTTCCCAATCCCTCGCGTCAGGCTGCCTACGGCCGTTTGCAGCAGGCGGCCCGCGTCAGTCGCACCTGGGGCGATTGCTATGGGTACTTGCTGGTGGCCACGGGCAGAGCCGAAGTGATGGTCGATCCGATCATGAACGTGTGGGACGCGGCCGCCATCCAGCCGATCATCCTTGAGGCCGGCGGGACGTTCACCGACTGGCAAGGCCGCGAAACGATCTACAGCGGAGAAGGGATTGCCACCAACGGTAAAGTGCTGGCCGAAGTGCTGGCGATCACGCGCGGCGCGTAGCAAATCAAGCGCCAGCGGGCGATCGAAACCCGCGCGCCTACCTCGTCTCCAGCGCTTTGAGCACGACCTGGTCGAGCTCTTTGAGCCCCTGGTCCTGGTGCACTTCGTAATTGCCCACGTGATAGTGGATGATCTTTTGATCGGGCCCGACGACGACATACAGCGGCAAACTCGCGCCCACCAGCCGCGGGTCGCCGAACTGTTTGACCAATGCACCGCTGTCCAAAAGCACCGGGTAACTGAGATTCATGAACGACTTGAGTTTTTTCACGCTTCGTTCGGCGGCGGCGCGTGTCTTGTCGTCGGCGAGCCGACCGTCGACCGCCACGCCGTAGACTTGTAAGCCGTCCGGCTTGCGGCGGTGATACATGAAGTCCAAATAACCGACCTGCCCGTAGGGCTCCTTGAGCGGCTCGTCGCGATACTCCCAGAAATGCAGGACGGTGACCTGGTCCTTGAGCGCGGCCAGGTTCAATGCCTCCGCGCCGAATCCCTTGGCCGAGAACTCGTCCACCGCGCGGCCGTCGAATTTCAAGCTCAATTCGGCCACGCCATTGCTGCGGCCCGACTGCAATTCGTGATCGCGCTGGGCCGCGACGGCCAGTTTCGCCAGGGGAGTCGCAGCCGCCGATTCTGCCAACCGCGGCAGCTCGTCGCGCAGTAGATCCAACTGCTCTTTCTTCCAATCGGCCTCTTGGGCCTGGGGCGGCAGGTTTAGCTTGCCGCTCAAGGCCGTCAATCGTTCGATGGCTTTCGTTAGCGCCGAAAGTTGTTCGCCGGCCAGTTGCTCGCTGCCCATCCATTCCAGCCGCAGCTCATACTCGTCGCCGCGGCCCATAATGATTTTCTCGGTCATTGCCAACACCAGCGGGCTGCGCTGGTCGGCGAAGACGACGCGCTTTGGTCCGAAGGGATCGCGCACGCTCACCTTCCAGGCCGACCTGTCGGCGACTTTCGTGGCCTTTTCCACGCGCAGCTCGAGCCTGCCGTCGGCAAATGCTTCGCCGGCCGCGAGCGGTTTGTCGCCGCTAAAAAATGGCAACTGAATCGGCACCACGCTGCGACCCTCGCCCCGGTCGTAGAGCAGCGCTGGGCCGGGCGACGCGGTGCGCCAGTGGGCATCGACGCCGACGCGACCAAACCGCGCGGGCCAGGGGAACTCGCCGCGTCCCCGCTCTTCAACAAGCCAAAAGATCTCGGCCCCCGCGTCGCTCTTCTGGGTCAGCCAAAGCGTCAGGTCAAACGTCTTGCGCCCCGCGCCCAGCTCGCCCGATTTCGCTTCCACGCCACCACGGAAATTGAATTGCGTTCCGGCCGTCATGGGCACGTCGGCCGAAAGCAACAACGAAGTCAGAGCAGCGGAGAAAAAAAAGTGCAACATGACTTGAATCTCGTGAGCAGGGTTACGTGCACAGATCGCCACAAGCACGGCGGATCGCCGCGCGGGCGGATAATGAGCCCATTGTACTCGCGGCCCGCGAGAAACACGACGCCCAGGCAGCTGCGTGCGCGACGCGAGGGGTAAGGCGCGCGGGTCCTGGGGACGAGTCGTTTGCTGCGATCTTTTCCGGCTTGCGTGTGTCTCTAAACTGGATATACTTACGGTCTTGCATAATTCTAAGACGACGTGTTTCGAGGCACTTTTTCCATGGCCAAGCACTGCGAGATTTGTGGCAAAGCCCCGGTGTTGGGCAATCACGTGACGATTCGCGGCAAGGCGAAGTACTTGGGTGGAGTCGGCACCAAGGTGACCGGCATCGCGCGGCGGCAATTCAAGCCCAACTTGCAGCGCGTCCGCGTCACGACCCCCAAGGGAACTAACACCACCCTCCGCGTCTGCACCCAGTGCATTCGCTCCGGCGCGGTGACCAAACGGATTCGCAACGCGCCGTTCAAGCTGCCCACGGCTACCGGCTCGGCCAAGGGCGCGAAGGCTGCCGGCTAGTTGCCCCGTGTCGCCGAGAACTCCTGTGCTACGTCTTTTGCGTTTCGAAACGCTTACGCGCCGCGGCCAGCGAATGTGCCGGGTTTTTGAGATTTCGCATGAGTCTCACTCGCGAACAGGTCGAAAAGGTTTCCCTGCTGGCCCGGCTCAAGCTGACCAGCGATGAACTGGACCTGATGACCGCGCAAATGGGCCAGATCGTGGCCTACGTCGAGACGCTGGCCCAGCTCGATACCGAGGCCGTCGAACCGATGGCCCACGCGCTGGACGTCTCCAACGTGTTTGCCGAAGACCGCCTGCGCCCCAGCCTCGATCGCAAAGCCGCCTTGGCCAATGCTCCCCACAGTGACGGGGAGTTTTACCTGGTGCCCGCCGTGCTGGGCGAGTAGGTATGTCATTGCTCCGCCAACGTGCCACCGACCTGCTGGCCCTCTTGCATTCGGGCCAGATTACTTCGGTTGAGTTGACCCGGGCCTTTCTGAACCAAATCAAGCTCCACGATCCGCGGGTCAAGGCCTTTCTGCGCGTCGATCACGAGCGGGCGCTGGCGCGCGCGGCCGATATCGACAAGCGGCGGCGCGAGGGCAAGAGCGTGGGACGCCTGGCCGGACTGCCCGTGGCCATCAAAGACTTGCTGTGCACCGAGGGTGAAACGACAACCTGCGGCTCGCGGATGCTGGAATATTTCAAGCCGCCCTACGACGCCACGGTAATTGCCAAGCTCAAGGCTGCCGACGCGGTGTTGATCGGCAAGACGAACATGGACGAGTTCGCCATGGGCGGCTCGACCGAGAACTCGGCCTTTCAAAAGACTGCCAACCCCTGGGACTTGTCGCGTATACCCGGGGGATCGAGCGGCGGCGCGGCTGCCTGCGTGGCGGCCGGCATGGCGCCGCTTTCGGTCGGCAGCGACACCGGCGGGTCGATTCGCCAGCCGGCCGGACTGTGCGGCGTTACCGGGCTCAAGCCCACCTACGGACGCGTCAGCCGCTTTGGGTTGGTCGCTTTCGCCAGCAGCCTGGACCAGATCGGGCCCTTGGCGCGCACGGCCGAAGACACCGCCTTGCTGTTGGAAGTGTTGGCCGGGCACGATCCGCTCGATTCCACTTCGATCGACATGCCGGTGCCCAACTACAGCCAGACGGTCAAGCAGCCGCTGGCGAACTTGCGGCTCGGGCTGGTGCGAGAGCACTTCGGCGAAGGCCTCGACGGCGAAGTGGAGACCGCCGTGCGCGAAGCGGTCAAGGTGTACGAGGCCCTGGGCGCGACGATCAAATGGGTCTCGCTCGAGCACGGCAAGTTCGGCGTGGCGACGTACTACATCATCGCCCCCTGCGAGGCCTCGAGCAATCTGGCCCGCTACGACGGAGTGCACTACGGCCATCGGACCGACGAAAAGAAGATGATCGCCGCGCTGGCCGCCGAACGCCAGTCGCTGGAAAGCGCCGGCCGCCGGGCCGAGGCCGACGCGCTGGACAATCCGCTCGTGCGCATGTACCGCCAAAGTCGCGCCGAGGGCTTTGGCGCGGAGGTCAAGCGGCGCATCATGCTCGGCACGTACGCCCTGAGCGCGGGCTATTACGACGCTTATTACCTGAAAGCTCTCAAGGTGCGTCGGTTGATCCGCATGGATTACGACGCCGCGTTTGACGAGGTGGATTTGATCGCCGGCCCGGTGACCACCACGACCGCGTTCAAGCTGGGCGAAAAAGTCGATGATCCACTTTCGATGTACCTGGTCGATCTGTACACGGTCAGCGCCAACCTGGCCGGGATCGGCGGGATCGCGTTTCCCTGCGGGTTTAGTTCGGCGGGGCTGCCGATCGGGTTGCAGCTGCAAGGTCCGCCCTTCGCCGAAGAGCGGCTTTTGCAGGCCGCCCACATGTTTCAGCAGGCAACCGACTGGCACCTCCGCTTTCCCGAGATGGTGAGCAATCCATAGGCGCGACAAATAGAGCCACAGCGTGACACAACCACACACCGTCATCATTGGCCTGGAAGTTCACGTGCAGCTTTTGACGCGCACGAAGCTGTTCTGTCGGTGCAGCACGAAATTCGGCGCCGCGCCGAACACGCAGACCTGTCCGGTGTGCATCGGCATGCCCGGCACCTTGCCAGTCATGAACCGCGAGGCGTTTCAACTGGGTTTGAAGACCGCGCTGGCCCTCAATTGCCAGATAGCGTCGCACACCAAGTGGGACCGCAAGCAGTATTACTATCCGGACTTGCCCAAGGGGTATCAGATCAGCCAGTACGATCTGCCGTTTTCGCACGACGGTTACTTGGAGATTTCCGATCCCAAGGGGCGATTTGAAACCAAGCGCGTGGGCATCATCCGCGCGCATCTGGAGGAAGACGCCGGCAAGAGCATGCACGACGAGTTGGCGGGCCAGGCCGACAGCCGCATCGACTTGAACCGCGCCGGCACGCCGCTGTTGGAAATCGTCAGCCAGCCCGACATGCGGTCGCCGCTCGAGGCCAAGGCGTATCTGTCGGAAATGAAGCTGCTGTTGACCTACCTGGGCGTTTCGGACTGCAACATGCAGGAGGGCAGCTTGCGCGTGGACGCCAACATCAACCTGCACGTCGATACGCCGGAAGGCAAGGTGGCCACGCCCATCGTGGAAGTCAAGAACATGAACAGCTTTCGCGCCGTCGAGCGGGCAATGGAATATGAGGCCGCGCGGCAGTATGAGGTCTGGCAAGAAACTCACCAGCGGCTGGGCGACGTGCCCAAGCAAACCCGCGGCTGGGACGACGTGGCCAACATCACGCGCGGCCAGCGGCACAAGGAAGAGTCGAGCGATTACCGCTATTTTCCCGATCCCGATCTGGTGCCGGTCCGCGTCAGCCAGGCCGAAATCGACGCGTCCAGAAATTCGCTGGGCGAGCTGCCTGCTGATCTGCGCCATCGCCTGGAGCGCACCTACGCCATCAAGCCCTACGATAGCGACGTGATCGTCAGCGCCGGCCGGGCGCTTGTGGACTACTACGTCGAGCTGGCCGAATTGTGCGGCGATGGCAAGCTGGCCAGCAACTGGGTGCAGCAAGACGTGATGCGCACGCTCAACGAACAAAAGATAGAAGTCGAAAAGTTCCCGCTGTCTCCCCGGCAGCTCTGCGAGCTGCTGAAGGCCATCCAAGACGGTCAGATCAACACCAGCCGCGCCCGCGAGGTGTTCATCGAAATGGTTGCCTTGGGCCGCTCGGCCGCCGAGGTGATGACGGCACGGGGCATCGAGAAAGTCGACGAAAGCGAGCTGGTCGCGTTGTGCAAAGAGTTGATCGACGCTAATCCCAAGATCGTGGCCGACATCCGCTCGGGCAAACAACAAGCGGCCGGCAACCTGATTGGACAAGCCAAAAAGAAGAATCCCAACGTCAATCCCGGCCGGTTGCGAGAGATCGTGATCGACCTGGTCGGTAAGATGTAGCCGCTGCTCACGGTTGGTGTGCCTCGCAGACCTCCTGTCCCGGCCTCCTCGATCGGCGGACGTCGCATGCCCCGCATCATCACGCTCACCACCGATTTCGGAGTCGGCAGCCCGTACGTGGCGGCGCTCAAGGGCGTGATCCTGTCGATCAATCCCGACGTGACGTTGGTTGACATCACGCACGCGATCGAGCCACAGAACGTGCGCCAGGGGGCACTCGCGCTGGCGGAAACGACTCGCTGGTTCCCGAGCCGGTCGATCCACGTGGCGGTGGTCGATCCGGGCGTTGGCACGTCGCGCAAGATCGTCTACGCTCGCATCGGCGAGCACGATTTCGTGGCGCCGGACAACGGACTGCTGGGCCGTTTGGCGCTGTCCACTCGGCCCACTACAATCATCACCGTCAGCGAGCCGGAGTTTTGGCTGCCGACCGTGTCGGCGACGTTCCATGGGCGAGATATCATGGCCAGCGTGGCGGCCCGGCTGAGCCTCGGCCTGCAACCGTCAAGGCTGGGTCCAGTGCAACAGGAGCTCGAACAGCTCGAATGGACGGAGGCTTTCGTGAGTGACAGAAAGATCGCAGGGTTTGTCCAATCGATCGACTCGTTTGGCAACCTGATCACCAATATCCCGGCCGACGCGCTGGTCAACGTGCCGCGCGGTGAAGAAGTGGCCGTCGTGTGCGACGAGCACGAGACCCGCGGTATTTTCAACGCCTACGCCGAACAACCCCAGATGACCCTGATTGCCCTGGTGGGTTCCAGCGGCCACTTGGAATTGGCCATTGTCGGCGACAGCGCCGCCATCATGCTGGGCGTACAGGTGGGCGCCGCGGTCACGGTGACCTGGTAGTCAACTTTGCCAGTGGGGCGCCGCTTGTGTTAAAGCCCAACAAATCGGCCGAGCCGACCAACGACGAACTCGAGCGTTGGGACCGCGAAATCGTGTGGCATGCCTTCACGCAAATGAGCGAGTACGAGCCGCTCATCATCGAGCGCGCCCAGGGCTGTACGCTGGTTGGGCTCGACGGCCGCGAATATCTGGACGGCACCAGCAGCGTGTGGTGCAACGTGCATGGCCATCGCCACCCCAGGCTCGACGCGGCCTTGCGCGAGCAGCTCGACAAGGTGGCCCACGTGACGTCGCTGGGCGCGTCGAATCCCACCACGATCAAGCTGGCCAGGCGGTTGGTGGAGATCGCGCCGTCGGGCCTGGAACACGTCTTCTTTTCCGACAATGGCGCCACGTCGGTCGAAGTCGCCCTGAAGATGGCACTGCAATATTGGCGGCAACGCAACGACCCGCGGCCCAACAAGACAACCTACCTGGCACTGGGCAATGCGTACCACGGCGACACGTTGGGCAGCGTGAGCGTGGGCGGCGTGGAACGATTCCACGCCATGTTCCAACCGCTGTTGTTCGAGGTCTTGCGCGCGCCGGCGCCCGATATGTACCGCCTGCCTTCGGGCGTAACGCGCGAGGGCGCGCTGGCGCACTATTTGGGCCAGGTCCAACGGCTCTTGGCGCGTGAGCACGAGCGGATCGCGGCCGTGGTCGTCGAGCCGCTGGTCCAGGCGGCCGCCGGCATGATGATGCACCCGCGCGGGTACTTGAAGGGGCTTGCCGAGTTGACCCGACGGTACGACGTGCTGTTGATCGCCGACGAAGTCGCCGTCGGATTCGGACGCACGGGCACGATGTTCGCCTGCCAGCAGGAGCAAGTCACGCCCGATCTGCTCTGCCTGGCCAAAGGACTCACCGGCGGGTACATGCCGGTGGCCGCCACGCTCACGACCGGCGAGATTTGGCGGGCCTTTCTGGGCACGTACGCGGAATCGAAGACGTTCTTTCACGGCCACACCTACGGTGGCAACCCATTGGGCGCCGCAGTGGCGTTGGCCACGCTGGATGTTTTTGAGGAAGAGCAAACGCTCGCGCAACTACCGCCCAAAATCAAGCGTCTGGAAGAACACTTGCAGCGGATCGCGCGCCGCCCACACGTGGGAGACGTGCGGCAGTGCGGTCTGATCGCCGGCATTGAGCTGGTGCGCAATCGGAAATCCAAAGAGCCGTATCCCTGGGAAGAAAAGCGGGGGCTCGCGGTGTGCGATTGGGCCCGAGAGCAAGGTGTGCTGCTGCGCCCGTTGGGAAACGTGCTGGTGATCCTGCCGCCGTTGTCGATCCGCCTCGACGAGTTGGATCGCATCGCGCTGGCCCTGGAAGTGGGCATCGCGGCGGTGACGGAGTCGTAACGGGTCGTGCCCGTTACTGGGCAGACGATTTGCTGCCCTGGGGCGACGCGCCGATCGGCATTCCGTGCGGCAACGGTCGGGCGGCTACCGCGTAGCCCATGCTGTAGAGTTCTTTCTTGAGCTGACGGAATTCGGTGAAACTGTCAGGATACGTCCACACCGTGATCGTGTATTGACGCGGGGACATCATTTCGAGTTTGTTGCGCAGTGCTGATTTCGGCGCCAACGCCGCGTCCATCGGTTCGCCTAATTGGCCGGAGGTGGGAATGAAATCGACGTGCGCCAGCCGCAAAAAGCTGCCGCCGGGCGTGTCGTGACGTTCGATACTATAGCGCAGGCGAAACCCACCGACCGGACCTAACGTGTCGCTCAACTCCGGCTGGTCTTGCAGCCTCGAGGCGTAGTCGCGCAGCGTGCTTTGCAGCCGGTCGACCAGGGCTTCGAACGGAATAAACGCCAGTCGTCCGCCCAAGAGCTGGAAATGCGCTTCCTTGTCATCGACGGTCTTGCTGATAGGAGTCGGATAGCTGTCGACTTGGATCGTCTCCGGAGCCACGGTCTGTTCGACGCGTTGGCGCTCGGACTCGAGCCGGTTCAGCTCGTCGCGCGCCAGCGCCAAGTCGCGCTCCAGGTCGTAACGGCCTCGCGAGCGCTGGTCGAGGGCGGCGCGGCGTTTGGCCAGGTCTTGTTCGATGGCCGCCACGAGCGTGCTCAACTGGCCTCGTTCGGCAGATCGTACCGCCAACTCGGCGCGCACCGTGGCCATCTGATCGGCAATTCGATGCACGTCCTGTTCGAGCGTAACGGCCTCGGCCTGGGCCGCGGCCAGCTCGGCCGTGAGCGGCGCCGTGGCCATCGCTTCGACCGCCTGCCGCGACCGCTGGCCGGCCACCATCACCAGGATGATCAAGATTCCTATCGAGCTGGTGATGACGTCCAAAAACGAGTTAGTGCTTTCCGAATCGTGCTCAATCTCAGCAGATGGGGCCATGACGCTGGTCCTCGCAAGTTACTTGCGGTTGGTTTTCTTGACCGGAGCTTGAGTGGCGGTTTGAGGACGACGTTCGTGTACCTCCAGCCCGCTGTCGGCCAGCAACGCCTTGATTTCGGCGTAGCGATCGGCCGCCCCCGGCTTCACATCCATCAGTAGCGTCGGGCGCCAATAAATTCCCTTGCCGGCGACGCCCCAACCCTTCATGTGCTCCCACACATTCGACGCCAGTTCATCCATCGAAGATTGGGTGCTTTCGCCCAGTCGAATCTCCTTGGACACTTCGTTGCGCCCCTCCGGGACGATGATCAGGCGATCGTTGTGGCATTCGACGCGAATCGGCCGGGTGGCAGCCATGGCGGCCAGACCGGCGTCGGGCAATCCCCAATCGCGACCGCGAGTGCTGGCGATGCTTTTGACTTTCTTCGCCTGCGACGAACTGTTCATTTGCGCCGGCGGAGTCGCGCCGGCCGGCTGCGCCTGGCTTTCGCTCCCCTGCGAACCGGTTGCGCCCAGTGAATTCGTGGCGCCCGGCGAATCGGACGCGGCCGTCGCACTGCCCGCGGGGGCGCTTGAACTCTGGCCGCGCGTGCCGGACTGCGCCAGACCTGAGAGATCGTTGGCGGAGGAGCCTGGGGCGCTTGACGAACCCGCGCGGCGCTGGCCATCGGATGCCAAGCCGGATTCGCCGCGGTGCTCGTCGCTCGATCCGGATGCTCCGAAGCGTGTGCCTTCACGCGCATCGCGCGACCCGCTCTGGCCCGATCGCGGGCCACCGTCGGCAAGGGCGTTGCCGTAGCGATCGACCTGGCCGGCAGCGCCGGACTTCGCTTCGCCAAGTTGTCCCCCGCCCGGCGCCTCTTGCCAAGCGCCGCCGGTTTCACTGCCAGATTGCCCGGCTGCCGCGATTCGACCACCCGCGACACCTGATTGCGACCCGCCGTCGTTCTCGCTTGATCCGCCGTTGCCCCCGCGGCGCGACCAACTACTTCCCAGCGACTCCCAGCCCGAGCCTCCGGTCCCGGCGTGGGCACCGCGCGAACCGCCTTGCGGCGCGAACCCGCCGTGCGAGCGGGCATGGTAGGTTGGCCGGTTGCCCCGGCGGACAATCTGCGGCCCGCTTACGATGTACTCTTGTTGCCGATGGCGGGCCTCGTCCACGACGCGACGCGCGAGCGCTGCCAACTGTGGATCTGGTTCGGGGAATTTCAGCTTCCAGTCGGAGCCGAC
>JBGQHN010000022.1:0-23956 GCA_041497975.1 Planctomycetia bacterium
TCGATCGTCAAACACCAACATCAGAAGGCGGCTTATTGCGGAATCCATTTCTTCGACAGCGACGCCTATCCGCCCGAGTATCGCGAGCGGCTTTACATGGGCAACATTCACGGCGCCGCGATCAACGTCGATGTGCTCCAGCGTGATGGCGCGACGTACTCCGCTCGTTCGGCGCCCGACTTCTTGAGCGCCAACGACGCCTGGTTCATGCCGGTCGTGCAGAAGACCGGGCCCGACGGCTGCCTGTACATCCTCGACTGGTACGATCGTTATCATTGCTACCAAGACGCCCGCCGCGATCCCGACGGGATCGATCGCCTCAAGGGCCGCTTGTATCGCGTGCGCTATCGCGACACGCCGCGCGCCGCGCGGTTCGATTTGGGAGCTGAAGACGACGCGCGTCTGATCGAGAGGTTGCACAGTCCGAACGTTTATTTCCGCGACACTGCCCAACGGATTCTGTGCGAGCGGAACGATCCGAGCACGCGGACAAAGCTCGAGCAGCTCGTGGCTGACCAATCGGCCCCCCGCAAAGCCCGCCTGCACGCCCTGTGGGTGCTGGTGGGCGGCGGTTCGCTGGCGAGCGAATTTCATCAAGCGTTGCTGGCCGACGAAGATTCGGGCTTCCGCGCGTGGGGCGTGCGCGCCGCTGGAAACTCCCGATCGATCGATCCCCTGGTGCGCGGCAAAGTGATCTCGATGAGCCGTGATCCCGCGGCCGACGTGCGGCTGCAAGTGGCCATCGCCGCCAGAAAAATCGCGGGCGCCGACGCGATGCCGATTTTGTTGGATGTGCTGGCGGGCAGTGGCGACGACCGACTGATTCCGCACGTCGTTTGGCAAAACCTGCATCCCCTTCTGGAACACGACAGCCCACGCTTCTTGGAGCTGCTGTCGAAAGCCGATGTGAAGCGATCGCCGGCCGTTTCGGCACTGATGCCGCGGGTGATCGACCGAGTGCTGGGAGGTCGCCATGTTGCGCCGATCGCGACGCTGGTCAACCAGTTGTTTGTCGAGGAGAATAGCGACCCGGCGGTGCTACAAAAATGCCTGACGGCGTTGACGAGCAAGTTAGAGAATCGAGAGATTACGCCATCGCAGTTGGCCGAGTTGCGGCCGCAGCTGGAACGTCTGACGCACAAGATCCTGGCCGGTTCGGCCGACGACCCGCTGTACGCCAGCGCGGCGCTGCTGGCCACGACATGGCACGACCGGCAAGCGCTCGAAGCCGTGAGACATCTGTTTGTTTCCAAGGACCAACCGCCGGCGCGCCGCGCGCAAGCTCTCGATGCCCTCGTGGCAGCCGCCGATCCATCGCTCGAAACTTCCATCGGCGCGTTGTTTGCCGGCGCGAAAACCAATCCCGTTGAGTTGCGCGCTGCGGCGCTCGGTTCGCTGGCTCGCGTGGACGCGCCTTGGGTGGCGAAGGTCGTGCTGGCCAACTACCACCAGTTCGAGGGAGAGCTGCGGCCCAAGGCCATCGAGCTTTTGACGCAGCGAAGTGTTTGGGCCGAGCAGCTTCTGGAAGCTATCGGCCGACAGGAGATTCCCGCTTCGGCGTTGAACGTCAACCAGGTGCGACAACTGCTCGCTGGCGGCGACGCGGCACTTGTGGAAAAAGTGAAGGCCCGCTGGGGATCGGTCCGCGAGGATCGTGATCCCCGGCGCGAAGAGGTGATTGCCCGGATGCGCACCTTTCTGCGCCGCACGCCGGGTGATGCCGCCACCGGCCGTGAGATTTTCAAGCGAGTTTGCGGCCAATGCCACAAGTTGTACGGCGATGGGCAGGACGTCGGCCCGGATATATCGCTCAACGGACGCGGCTCGTTCGAACAGCTGCTCTCGAACGTCTTCGACCCCAGCCTGGTCATCGGAGCCGCCTATCAAGCCCGCACCGTGGCCACGGAAGATGGTCGTGTCTTCAGCGGGCTTGTCGCCGAACAGAGCGAGGAACGCCTGGTGCTGAAGGTCCAGGGCGGCAAGCTGGAAACCATTGCCGCGCGAGACGTGGCTGAAATGACAACCAGCCGGCTATCGCTTATGCCAGAGGAGTTGGAAAAGCAACTCAAACCACAGGAGCTGGCCGACCTGTTCGCGTTTATCACGCTCGACAAGCCACCGGACGACCCGAGCGCAAAGAAGCTGCCAGGTTCGCAACCGATCGTCCCACGCGAGACGACCGATGCGGCCAGGTTCGTCGAGCTCGTCGGCGAAGTCGCGCCGGGTTTCACAGTCACAAAGGCCGGAAACGGTGGATTGGCCATCGTTGCCGAACATGCGGGACGCGAGGGCGCGCTGCGCACCCGGCCCGTAAACCGACAGGAGCCTTGCATCTTGCGAGGCACATTCGAGATTCCCCATGAGAAACAATCGCGACTCGTGTTAACGGTCTCTCACGAACCGCTGGGCGCTTGGAACCTGACTGTCAACGCCGATGGCAAGCGCTTGCACCAGTCGCTGGTCGGAGGCAACAACGCGGAGGCTTCCTGGCGAACGATTTCGCTCGAACTCGGCGGGCTCGCCGGCAAGAAAGTGGCTTTGGAACTGATTGGCGCGACGCACAGCGGCAAGCTCGACGCCGCTTACTGGGGATCCGTGGAGATCATCTCCGACTAGCTGCATGTTGCCGTCGGCAATTTGGCACTTTCACGGCTTCCGATGGCATCGCGCGTCGTCGAATTCAACCGTTGTCGCACATCCTCGAATCGCAACACGCTGGAGTGACTTTCCATGGCGGACTATCGGTTTCCCACGACGTTAAAACCCAACAAGGTAAAGAAGAACCAGGTATTGCTGGTAGCCAGCGGCGATTTGAGACTGTCGGCCAACCAAAAGTGTTGGCCGGCACAGCAGGAGATGGAACAAGCGCTCTCGAAGGCCGTGGCGGAAGCCGGCTATGAGCTGGTGCGGGCCCACTCGTATAAGCCCGGCGAGCAGCACGGGTTCATCGGGTCGCAAAAGGAGGGTATGCAGGTCTTCGGTCAGATCGACCCCAAAGCGAAGCTGATCGTGGCCGAGGCCGTCTGGCAATACTCGCATCACGTGCTCAGCGGGCTGATTTCCCACAAGGGCCCCGTGCTGACCGTGGCGAACTGGTCGGGCACCTGGCCGGGTCTGGTCGGAATGCTGAATCTCAACGGCTCGCTGACCAAGGCCGGGAGAAAATATTCGACGCTGTGGAGCGAGGATTTCACAGACAAGACCTTCGTGCGCAACCTCCGGCAATGGCTCAAGAAAGGCACGGTCAAACACAAGACCGACCACGTTTCTCGTTGGAAGGACTTCAAGGCCGACGGAAAGGAACGCAAGCTGGGAGCGGCACTGGCCGAGCAGTTGCGCCGCGAGAAGGCCATCATGGGCGTATTCGATGAAGGTTGCATGGGCATGTTCAACGCGATCATTCCCGATCATTTGCTGCACCCCACCGGCGTGTTCAAGGAACGGCTCAGCCAATCGGCGCTTTATCACGAGACGACCCAAGTGCCCGACGACCTGGCGCGCGGCGTGCGAAGCTGGATGGAATCGCGCGGGATGCGATTCATCACCGGGCCGACTCACGCCGAGGACTTGACCGACGAGCAAATCCTCAAGCAATGCAAGATGTACATCGCCGCGCTGCGTCTGGCTGACGATTTCGGCTGCCACACCATCGGCATTCAATACCAGCAGGGCTTGAAAGATCTGTTGCCGGCCAGCGATCTAGTCGAGGGAATGCTCAACAACTCCGACCGCCCCGACGTCCGCAGCCGCGACGGCCTGCGAATTTTGTACGAAGGCGAACCGCTGCCACACTTCAACGAAGTCGACGAATGCGCCGGTCTCGACGGCCTGATGACCTACCGCGTGCACAAGGCGATGGGGCAGCCGGTGGAAAACACGTTGCACGACGTCCGCTGGGGCGACTGGGACCGCTCGGGCACCGTTTCCGATTACGTTTGGGTCTTGCTGATCAGCGGTTCGGCGCCGCCCGCACACTTCATCGGAGGCTGGAAGGGGGCCACCAGCGAACGCCAGCCGCCGATGTATTTTCCTTCCGGCGGGGGAACGCTCAAGGGAATTTCCAAGCCCGGCGAGATCGTCTGGTCGCGGGTGTACGTCGAGAACGACCGGCTGTGCATGGACTTGGGCCGTGCCGGGGTCGTGGAATTGCCGCCCGAGGAAACCGAGCGCCGTTGGCAGGCGACGACGCCGCAGTGGCCCATCATGCACGCCGTCACCTATGGCGTTTCGCGCGACCAGATGATGGCGCGCCACAAAGCCAATCACATCCAAGTGGCTTACGCCCAGGGCGCGGCCGAGGCCGATCGAGCGCTATTGGCCAAGGCGTCGATGGCCGACCACCTGGGGCTCGACGTCTTTGTGTGCGGCACGCGCAAAAACGGTCGTGCGTGGTGATGCTCTACGGCGCGCCGCGCTGCGAGATGGTCGTCTCAAGCGGTATCGCACTCGGCTTCAGCCGCCGTTGGGGGAGACGCTCGGCAGCCGATTGCTGCTGGGTGTTGGCGGCATGGCATCAGCGGCGCCATTGCTGGGTCGCGCTGGCGGATACTGCATCCCGCGATTTTCCATCCCCGAGCCAGCTGCCCCGGCGGAGTACTGTCCGTCGCGGCTGACGCCGCTGGCCCGCTGCAGTCCCGAGCCTCTCGAATCGGCGACGTAGGCCGCGTTGGTGCCGTGCCCGGCGGCGCTCGCGTTGTGACCCTCGGCAGGCGAAAGCTTCGCGATCCACTGTCGGGCGGCGACTAGCGACGGATCTTTTTCAGCAGCCTTTCGGAAATGAACCAGCGCGGCCGAATTGTCTTGCTTCTGGGCCAGCAGGTAGGCCAGGTTGTAGTTTCCCACGGCCTCGCCGTGCGCGGCTGTCAGTTGGGACAAGGCTTCCTTGGTTTTGCCCTGCTCCACGTAGACGGCTGCCAGATTGTTGTGATACAGCTTATTGTCGGCTTGCAAAGCCACAGCCCGCTGGAGGCTCTTGCCAGCTTCGTTTAACATGCCGCGTCGGTGAAAACACAGACCCAGATCATTGTGCGTGGAGGCTTCCTTGGGATGCTTCTTGGCGGCTTTTTGATACAGCTTCGTGGCTGCTTCCAGGTTATTGCGGCGATCTTCCAGGTGCGCCAGTCCCATGAGCGCGCCCATATGGTTGGCGTCAATCGCCAGGGCCTTCTTGTATTGGGCCTCGGCCTCGTCGAAGTTCTGATTGCGCTCGCTCAACTGGGCCATGGCAACGTACACGCCCGCGCCAGGTTTGCCGCTTGGCGGTGGCGACGGATCGGATGCCGTATCCTTCTTAGGCGTGATCACGCCTACGACTTTCGACGAGCCGCTCTTGACGCTGCTGCCGACCTTATCCATCCAGCTCGTCTTGCCGGGCGCGGTCCAGGTCGATTGCGTAGCGCATCCGCTGGAAAATAATGGCACGCTGACTGCCAGGGCCAACGAGTAGATAAGCTTTTGTCCCACGAGAAATCCTTCGCGTCGTGTGGATGGGGGGAGGCGGGTTATCAACTCAAATCCCTTTGAGCCGTATTGCTTAGCATCGTCCAACCGCGACAAGGTCCTCCAATGGAAACGTACTGGGCGGTCGCTTCCACTTGCAGCTAGCAACCTCGGTCGGCAAGCTAGTGCCCGCTTCCGCTGCCAGAGCCGCCACTGCCATCGCCGGACGAGGCCTCCTTCAAACGGGGATCGGGCCGGGTCGCCTGGAATTTCTTGGCGATCGCGTCGACGTCATCAGCCGGCCAGCCGTCGTTCGGCAAGTCCGATTCGACAACTTCGGCCATATATCCAGACGGCATCATGTGGCTCGCTGCGCGCTGCACCAGGTCGATCCGCAAGTTGGTTACTTCCGGCGATAGTCCGCGTTGAACGAACACAGTGCGGCGATTCGGCGGCATTTGCGTCAGGATGTAGCGCAGCTTCGTTTCGCCCGCCAGGTTTAGTTGCGGGTTTTCCTCGTTAAAGTGATAGTCCGACAGCAGATTCTGTCGGCGCCAGCCGTTGGCGACCATCAACGAGAAGGGCAACATGGTGGCTTCGCGGTCCGGGCGCAGAAAGGGCTCTGGCCAGGCATTGTTGCGCTTGTAGCCCCGGCGCACGTCGCTCCAGAAGTTGCTAAACCACTGGGCGTCGGCTGGAGAAGCCGATAGAAGGATCGTCCACAGCACGAGTAGGGCGCGACCGTAGCGAAACATCAGCTCCCTCCGATGTACTCTCAGACATGGGGCGCAAGCGGGACATCCGATTGCAACGCCTCATCGTTGTCTATCGACCATGCAGCGTGCGAAACTGTGGCCCGGCGGGAAGGAGGCCGTCAAGCTTGCCGAATTTCGCTTATTTACTGCCGTTCATCATCGGGAACATTTCATTGACGATCGTGATAGCAGCCGGTCCAACCAGCACGACGAAAATGGCCGGAAAGATGAAGATTACCAGCGGAAAAATGAGCTTTACGGCGGTCTTGGCGGCTTTTTCCTCAGCCAGCTGACGG
Source organism: Planctomycetia bacterium (assembly GCA_041497975.1). Classification (GTDB taxonomy): domain Bacteria; phylum Planctomycetota; class Planctomycetia; order Pirellulales; family PALSA-1355; genus PALSA-1355. Next base: position 6,491 of record JBGQHN010000022.1, read on the forward strand.
CGTCGCGTGCGCATCGAATCGCTTTGCACGCGCAGGGCCTGGGCAATGCTCGACCCAAACTTGTCAGCCTGGATCAGGATGGCCGCCAGGCTGCGCAAATCATCCACGCCAGTGCGTCCCCCCAGGTCCTGCAGAACCTCATTGCGGGCGCGTCCCATCTGAAGCTGAAAGTTGCACAGGGCAAATTCGTCGGACACGATGCGGCAGGACTTTTTCATTTCTTCGCTCACCTTGCGCATGGCCTGATCCAGCCCCAGTCCGGCCTCGACGCACACAACCAGCAAGTCGAGCACGTCTGGCAGCCCGAGAAAAATGGAATCCTTGCGATGTTTAGCGATCAGCCACACAATGGTGTCGGGCAGGTAGAACATCGCCGCGCTAACGATGACCGAATAGATCAATGCCGACTGCGAATAGCTGGACGTAACCAGGGTCGTGGCTCCGCTGACAGCCAATCCCACGATCAGGCCGATGAGCTTGAGCCCGAGGAAAATACCCACCGCGTTTTCGGTGCGGAATCCGGCCTCGCTCAAGCGGCGTTTGAGCTTGCCTTCCTCTTCGGCCGATTTGGGCTGCAGCGGCTTGGCCATCGGCGTTGCCTTGGACAAGACCCTGTTGACCGTGGCGGACTTCTTGACCGGCGAGGCCAGCTCGTCGCGGCGGCGCGCTTGGGGATTGCGCAATTCTTCCAATCGTTCCTCGGCGCGCTGCTTGCGCCCGCCGAGCATTTCCAAGACGATCCACGATCCCACGGCGAACAGGCCGAAGATCGCGAACGGAAGGAGTTTGGTAAACGAGATCAACGCCAGCAGCGTCATGGTCCTACACCTTGATATTAATGATTTTCTTGATCACGATCGCGCCCAGCAGCTGCATGATGACGGCGGCGGTCAGCATTTGCCGGCCCATCGGATCGGTAAACAGCGGCGTGACATATTCGGGATTCAAGCGATAGACCGCCAGAAACAACACCGGCGGCAGCGCCAACAGCACGATGCCCGACAGGCGGCCTTCGCCGGTCAGCGCCTGAACCTGGCCCCAGATTTTGAAGCGTTCGCGCACCAGGTACCCGATTTTGTCGAGAATCTCGGCCAGATCACCGCCCGTTTGCCGCTGCAAAATCACGGCCGTGGCAAAGAATCGCAGGTCCAGGTTCGGGATCCGCTCGGTCAGGTTGTCGAGCGCGGTTTCCAAGGGGATACCGAGGTTTTGTTCCTCGAATACGCGATTGAATTCCTTGTTGATCGGCTCCCGCATTTCTTCGGCGACCAGGCTGATGCCAGACGCCAGGCTGTGTCCGGCACGCAGGGCGCGCGACACCAGCTCGAGCGCGTCGGGAAGCTGCTTGGCGAATTTGCGAAAACGGCGCCGCCGGCGAAACAATAGCCAGGCCAGCGGCAAGATGGCCAACACGACCCCCATCGGCAACACGATGCTGGCGTGCATTCCCGCGAGCACGGGAACGAACATGCCGACGACGGCCATCAGGCCGGAGATGCCAAAGAACTGCGTGGGCGTAAGCGAAGTATCGGCCTGGTCGAACAGCAAATTCAAGTTCGCCATCCGCGACAGATTTGTCATCAACAAGCTTTGCGTGCTTTCGAACGGATGCGCCAGCACGCTTCCTTTGAGCAACGCCTCCTTGGCCTGCCTGCCGCTCGTGGAGCCGGTGAGCAGCGCCAGGCGGTCCTCGACCTCGGATTCCTTCGTGCCTGAAAACAACAACGCAATTCCGCCGATGAACGCGGCTACGCCGACGAACGCGACGATTTCAATCATCAGAGCACTCATTGCATGATCCCAAAATCGGGGAATCTTGGACGAAACAAACCAGGCTTCGAATCTAGTCCTCTAGCATGACTCGCTGTCGGAAGGCGCTCGAAGGCAGCCGCACGCCCGCGGCTTCCAGGCGGTCCATGAAGTTTGGCCGCACGCCGGTGGCCTCGAAGCGGCCAAATGCGCGGCCGTTCTCGTCGATGCCTTCCTTCTCATAATGGTAGATGTCCTGCATCACGATCGTGTCCTGCTCCATCCCCAGAATCTCGGTGATGTGCGTGATTTTGCGGGGTCCGCCCTGTAAACGGTTGGCTTGCACGATCAAATCCACGGCGCTGGCAATCTGCTGGCGCAGCGCCTTCAGCGGCAGCTCGAACCCGGCCATGGTGATCATGGTTTCCATGCGGGCCACGGCGTCGCGCGGCGTGTTGGCGTGGATCGTGGTCAACGATCCTTCGTGACCGGTGTTCATGGCTTGCAGCATGTCCAAGGTTTCCGGACCGCGGCACTCGCCGATGATGATGCGTTCGGGCCGCATGCGCAAGGCGTTGCGGACCAGGTCCGTGGCCGTGATTGCGCCTTTGCCTTCGATGTTGGGCGGCCGGGTCTCCAGCCGCACGACGTGGTCTTGCTGCAACTGCAATTCGGCGGCGTCTTCAATCGTGACGATTCGGTCCGTATTGGAGATAAAGCTCGACAACGTGTTGAGCAGCGTCGTCTTGCCGGAACCCGTACCGCCGGAAATTACAATGTTCAGCCGCGCCTTGATGGCTCCTTCCAGGAGCATGACCATCTCGGGCGTGAACGCCTTGTAATTCAGCAGATCCTCCAGCTTGAGCGGGTTGGCGCCGAAGCGGCGAATTGAAACGCACGCGCCGTCCAACGCCAATGGCGGGATGATCGCGTTGACGCGCGAGCCGTCCTGCAAGCGAGCGTCGACCATCGGACACACTTCGTCGACCCGGCGGCCCACCTTCGAAACGATGCGGTCGATGATCTGCATCAAGTGATTGTTGTCGCGGAAGGTGACGGTCGTTTTCTCCATCTTGCCGCGACGCTCGACGTAGATGTTCTTCGGCCCGTTGATGAGGATATCGTTGATCGTGTTGTCTTTGAGCAGCAGTTCGAGCGGGCCCAGGCCGAACGTTTCGTCCAGCACTTCATCAACCAGGCGCTCGCGCTCGGTGCGATTGAGCAGCGTGTCCTCGGTGTCGCACAGGTGCTCGACAACCAGGCGAATTTCGCGGCGCAGCACGTCGCCTTCGAGTTCCCCCACGCGCGTCAGGTCGAGCTTGTCCACGAGTTTGCCGTGGATTCGCCGCTTGAGGTTTTCGAATTCAACCGATTTCGATTCTTCCGTCGTGCGTAGTGTCGGTGTCTTCATGGTTCGTCCTGACTATGGCGGCAACGTGTCGCACCGCGCGGTGGCAAAAAAGAAACAATTCCCGCGAGTTGGAGCAGAGTGTGGTCGTACCTTGAGGGTGATGGTTTTCGACTGGACCAGCGGCGGAAATCCCGAGGGATTTGCCCGAACGAAATATAGCTTGCGGTTGGTCCAGCTTATGCAGACGGCCGGCGGCACGCGCGCCGCGACGTGGCCGGGAGGCGCGGACTTGCCGATTGTGCGGACGCTCCGGATTGAACTGCCTTCCGCCGTTGTCATGATCGGCGGTGGCTGACACCACGAGCGTTGCGTAACTTGCCGCGCCGGCTGGCAGGATGCACACCGAGGCATCATGCGCCTGGCGGGCCAGGCCAACGAACCGCGACCCAAACCCGTCGCGCTACTTGCTGTTGGCGCGTGGCCGTCCGGGCCACAAGTTCAACAGCTTGCCGACGGCACTCGACCTGCCGGCCGGTTCGGCGGCGGTGGCGTGCGGCTCCGAGGTGCCGCACAGCGCTTCGGCCAGCGCGATGATGGACTGCGTAATCGCGGCCTTGGGCGCTTGTTCGATTAGCGGCACGCCGTTGTTGCGCACCTCGACCATCACGCGATAATCATTGGGAAGCTGCCAGAAGATATCGCGGCCGATGGTTTCCTGGGCCTTTTTAAGTCCAATGTGGTTGTCCAGGCCGACGCGGTTGACGACGATTTTTACCTTGTCCTTCATTGCGTCCATTTGCCCGAACGACATCATGAGCCGAACGACGTTTCGCAAGCACGGCAAGTCCAACTGCGTGACCAGCAAAATGTGATTGGCCATTTCCAGGGCCACCATGTCGATGGCGCTGAAGCCCTTGGACAGATCGATGATCAGGTGCGTAAACGTGGCCTTCAACAGGCCAATGACGCGCCGCAAGTCGTCGGGTTTGATCAGGGCCATGTCTTCCAGTTGCACCGGTCTGGGCAACAAGTAGAGGCCCGAGGCGTGCTTGGTGAGCGAGCGCTTCAACAGCGTAAAGTCGAGCCGCGTGACGTTCTGAGCGACGTCGACCAACGTGTAGTCGGGGATCGTGTCCAAAAAGACGTCGGCGTCACCCAGGCACAGATCGATATCCACCAGCGCCACGGTGTTGCGCGGATCTGCCGCCAGCACGCATCCCAAGTTGACCGCCAGGCTGGTCGCACCCACGCCGCCGGTGGCCCCGGCCACGGCGATCACGGTGCTCGAACGCGTCTTGCTGTCGCCGCGACCGAAGCGTTGGTTTCCGATGCGCTCAAGCGCCGCGACGAGGTCTTCGATACGCACCGGCTGCGGTAGGAATTCCTTGACGCCGGCCCGCATGGCGCGGAGGATCAAGTTGCCGTCGGTCGAGGAGCTGACCACGACCACGCTGCACTCGGGCGAACTCTCGTGCAGTTGGGCGACGAGCTGCAGAGCCTTTTCCGGATTGTGATTGAGCGACACGATCCCGATGTCGGGATGCGTTTGGGCCACCACGTCGGAAAAGAACTCATAACGCGAACATTCGGCCTCGAGCCAGACCATGTCCATGCCCAGGAGCGTCGATTTCAAGCCATCGCGCGAGGCATCGACCGGGTCAACAATGGCCAACCGGAGCACGTTACTCATAATTCAATGATCATCGGGCCTGCTTGTGTTCGCGCGCCGCGCTATCGCGGCGTGCGCCCCGCGCTCCCCTGTCGCCCGCCGGAATAAGTCGGCGACTCTTACTTCTTTACGTCATAACCCGTGGGCCCGATGAAGCCCGGAGGAGCAGTACTCGGATTTGCTTGGGGTCGCGCTTTGCGCACTTGGGGATTGGAAGGATTGTAGGACTGGGGACCGGTCGCCGCCGGCGGCTGGTAGGGAACCCCTCGGCGAGAGCTGTTGGCGGCCATTCTTGGGTCGCCGGGCGCGTCGCTCACGGTGACGGTGCGGTTGGCCCGCTGCGACGTTTGGGCATTGGGCATCGGTTCGGTCGGCGCCGAGGGATTCGGTGGAACCACTTGTTCCGGCGCCGCGTGCGGACCCATGGGACCCATCATGTTGGGATTCTTGACGGGAATTTCCGTATAACCGTGGAAGAAAAGGTCGCAGTCGTCGGGGCTCATCGAGTTCATGCCCGGGCCGCACGGCGGAACCTGGTCCGGATCCAGGGCTTCGACCAGTTCGGGCCGAACCAGAATCACGAGTTCCACTTCGTTGATTACATTGCGCTTTTTCGAGAAGAGCATTCCCAAGTAAGGCACGTCCATCAGGTAAGGAAATCCTCGCTTCTCCACTTCCGTGCGCTGTTGCAACAATCCGGCAATCGCCAGCGTCTGCCCGAACTTCATTTCCACGCCGGTATCCACCATCCGCTGGCGGAAGCCGGGTACCGTCGTGCCGTTGATCGTCACGCCGATCGTACGGTCCAGTTCGCTGACTTGCGGTCGAACCTCCAGTCGCACACCACCGTTGCCCAGCACGATCGGAACGAAATCGATTTGCGTACCGAACGGCTTGAAGTTAATCGAAATATTGCCGAAGCCCGTCGGCTGCGGATATGGCACTTCTCCACCGACCAGATAGCTTGCCGGGCGGCCGCTGACCGTTACGAGATTGGGCTCGGCCAAGACCTTCAACAGGTTTTCTTGCTTGAGTGCTTCCATAAACCCGGTAAAACCGCTGGGATCACTGACGATGCCGAACTGCAGCGTTTCCGAGCCGTTCGTGGTCAGTGAGCCGGCGGATCGGAACAAACCGGCCGTGGGATTGGCCTTGCTGATCAAGCCGCTGGCGGCCGTGCCCACAAAATTGTCACCGGAAAAACTGGCGAAGTCGAATCCCAGGGACTTCAAATTCGTCCGCGACACTTCCATGACGCGGACTTGCAGCAGCACTTGTTGGGATCCGCCGACGATCATGTTGTTGATCACTTTCGGATAGTACTCCTGCGCGATCGTTACGATCCGATTGACGTAGTCGGTCCGATCGACGTAGCCCGAAAGCACCAGCGACGACGACGACGTGGGGGTCAGCTTGACCGCGGCCGTCGGAAACTGCGCCCGCAAGAGCCGGTCCAGCTCGCGCACGTCACCCAGGATGATCACGTCAACCGTGTGGACTTCCTCTTTGTCATCCCACAGGTTGATCGTGGTGAGCCCAGCCTTCTTGGCATGGATTTGCACCTGGTTTTCCGAGAGGACGGTAAAGTCCAGGAGGTCTGGATTCGCAACTTGGGCTCGCGGAATCACCCGGTCCATGCTCAAGATGCGGCTCGCGTTGACCGTCATCTCGACCCTGGTGTTCGCGGCCGAAATCTTCTGCACGACCGCCGGCGTCTCGGGGGCTTGTTGAGCCACGGCCTGAAGACTGATGGTGGTGGCCAAGACGACACCGGCCAGGCGGCCGAACAGCATTGCAAATCGATTGAAGACCATCCTAAACATCCTTGTTTCTCTGGACTACGCGAGCGTCAAACGCGGTTCGCGTTTCGTCAGTAGCGTTCCGTGCCACTTTCCAGTTCGTGCAATAGGTCGTCGTGGGACTACACGAGATCACTCCGCGGGAGTTTCCTCCGACGTGTCGACGGACTCGTCCGAGTCCTTCGAGGGCAACTGCGTTTCGTCGCCGGCATCGCCGTCTGGCTGCGGCGGGTTGATGCCGCCCGGACCAGTCGAATTCTGCTGTGGTTGGTTGGTCGGCAATTCGCCATTGCCGGGAATGTCGACCTCGAGCAGTTGGCCGCCGAGCATCACGATCATCTTCCGCGACGGAGCAGCGGGCGGAAACGGAGTAACGGCTTTCGGCTTCTGCTCGTTGAGCCAGGCGGCCAGGCCGGTCTTCTTTTCCTTATCGTCAACTTGCTCCGCATCGCGATTGGATTGATGGTCCGGACCAAAAATGTCGCCGATCGTCGCGCCCGGAGAGTTGACGTACACTTTGTCGTCCGGGTTGCGCAGCACGAGCCGCACCGAACCGCCCATCTCCGATGCCGCGTGCAGGATCACGGCTTGCTGCGGCGTGACCAACAGTGCGATCGACTTGGCCGTCATCGGCTCGGTCTGTTCAGACTTGGTTTGAGAGAATTCCGTTTCCGTGTGCGTGTCTACCGCAAAAACCTTGATGTCTTGCAGCACGATCTTGGCCGCGGTTGTGTTCATGTCGCTCTTGGGTTGGCGGAAGACCACGACGTCGACGCGATCGCCCGGCAGAATCAAGTTGCTGGAGCCGGTAACCGGATCGACCTTCACGTGAGCCACGCGATAGCCCGTGGGGATGTCTTTGGCGGCGCCGATCGCGTCGGCGGCTCCCAACAGCTTGGAGGACAAAATGGGCTCGCCGGCGTACAGCTTCATCCGGCAGCGCTTGCCTTCGACTTCTTCCAGTTTTGTCAAGGCGCCCGCCGGCACGATGGCCTTGGGCCACTCTTCGAGCTTGATATTTTGGGCCGTCATTTCCTGGTTGGCGTTGATGTCGGTCATCGCCACGAACACCGGCTGTCGGTCGCCGTGATCGGCCGCCTTGTTTCGGGCCTCCATGACCTGGCTAATGCCGATCGAGGCCACCAGGCCACAGCCCAATGCCAATACCAGCAACACGATCGATTTGGAGCGCATGCGCCTCTCCCGGAAGTCCGGCCAATCACGCCTTAATTCGCGGCCGCCAGCGCGTGCTCTTGGTAGGAGCGCGCGACGAGGGCAGCCGTCTTCAGCGTCTCATGAAGAAACATTGGCGTCTGTAGGCAGCAAACTTGATAAAAAAGGAACAGAAATGACGCGATGCACAAAAGCACCGCGCCGTGAGATTTACTTCATGTTCGGCGGGGTTTTGACTTGCGCCGCCCAGCCCCGGCCTATCTTGGTGTCGCATGGGCGTTTGCATGCAAAGCACTCGATCGAACTGTTGATCCTCGCTCGTTGTTTGAAATTCCGGTCCGATCCGGTTACAGAAGCATCCCGGTGTATGCAAAGTAAGCGATCGAACCGATTGCAATCGGGATTCCGTACGGCAGCAGGAGCATGGAGCTTTTGCGTTCGGCGGCGATCGCGGAAAGCTTTTCGGGGTCGCGGATCGTGACCATCTCGCTCCAGATTGTCCAGAACTGATAGTAGTGTTTTTGCCACGCCCGCCGCGACAGCACCATCGCCAGGGCGATGACGCCGCCGACGATGGCTGAAACGCAGAACGCGTAGAGCGTAATGCTAGCGCCCACCCAGGCGCCGACGCCGGCCAGCAGTTTTACGTCGCCGGCTCCCATCCCGCCGATTGCGTAGGCCGGCAGCAACAGTGCCAGGCCGACCAGCGTGCCCAACAGGCTCCAACCCAATCCTTCCCAACCGAATGAAACGGCGCTCATGGCCCACCCGCTGAGGATCATCGGAAAAGTGATCCAGTTGGGGACCTTCAATTTGTAGCCGTCGATTGCCGCTGCCACGACGAGCGTGATCGTCACCAGCCAAATCGGCCAGTGTTGGTTCAGTTGGGCGCCAAATATTTCCGCGTCGATCATCGCCGAGTTCCTTGACCTCTAAGAAGGGGTTTTTGCGAGCCTCGGCTCAGGGCCGCACCAGCACCAGGCCAAAAAAGACCGTCAGTGCCGTGAAGAAGTAACAGGCAAATTGAATCGCGCCGAGCACTAATTCGATGGGTAATACGGGATACATGGGATCCTCTCGAAATTGCGAGTGGGCACCACGTGCCCGGATCATCTTGCGGACGACCCGCCAACAAAAACCTAGCACGCCGTTTGCGTTGACGTTGCGGTCTGCGTAAAAAAGTTGCGTGGATTCACCCCGGGCGGCGGACCGGCCGGCGGCGCAAATGAAAAAACCCCTCGGCGTGCGCACATCGGGCCCGCCGAGTGGGGTGAAGCTTGATACAAGCGAGCCGGCCGGTTTGTTTGCCGCGCCGGACCCGCTCTTGCGCTTCTCGTTTTAGCTGCCGATCGAGTTGGCCACGTTGGTGAACGTCGCGTTGGCGTTCGTGCCCAACGAGTTAATCGCGGTCAAGCACACGATGATGATCAGTGCCAGCATCACCGCGTATTCAACGGCTGTTGGCCCATCTTCGGACGTGAGGAAACGTTGCATCTTCTTGGCAAGGCTCTTCATGGAATCCTCCGGTTGCGGCAACGGCGGTTTGTAAAGATCTCGGCCGCACGCAGCCGTAAAGTGTCAGTGGGGCTTTGTCCTCTGCGGCGCGTGTCGGTTTCGACACGCGCTCGCCTGCTGTGCAGTCTCCAAAGCCCCGAAATCAAAAAAATCGCCTCTCTTCGACGAGTCTTCATCTGGAGATCGCCGTTTCACGGCTCTCTCCAGCGGCCGCGGCCAGCAACACTTTCGTGCTGCCAGTGCGACCCAAGTGATTTTGTGTCGTCCCAGCCGCTCCCTTTGGCAGCTGGCGCGACCCATCGTCCCTTTGGCAACCGCGGCGCCGCCGCGCCGGAGCGTTGCGGTCCACGGTTTGCGGCTCCGACCTTGCGGCCGGTTTACCGTTCTCGAGGATCAAGAAGCTGCAGGCCTCCACGCAAGTGCTTTCGTACAGCCGAACGGCGAAATAAATTTGCGCCGGGAAACCGGCGGCACGAAGGGCGACTCACGTGCGATGTCCGCCAGGGACATCTCAGTGGCTCGACGCGATCACGTCGTTCCTCTGTATTCAATACCTAGGTCAGCTTCGATTGAAGTCAAACCGTGGACTTTAATAATTCTGCAAAGAATCTCCCGTCGCCCCCATCACCGAGAGCAAGCGACGTCCGCCAAAGTCGTAAATCGTTTCGCGATGGACAATTAATCCGGCCTCGTCGAGCATTTGCAGGAGCTCTTGCTCGCCCGAGGTGCCCGCAAATGCGACAAACCAGGTATGACACCCCTCGGCGACCTTCGACCTGGGGTTCGAATTTTGCCACTCGCTCCACGGTATAACCCGCACATTCTGCTTGCCATGTGCCAGATAGGCCAGCGGCCAATAGTTCCACCAATCGTGGCAGACGATGCAAACCCGCGATGCGGACCCGTCTCGCTCGAGGATGAAATCCAATGCCTGTTGCTTGGGTTCGACCGCCGCGGTTCGAAAGGTCGGGTGCGAGCGTCCGCCAGTCTGTTCGACGAAGTAAAAATAGCCGAAGTAAAAACTCGCCGGCCACAGCCACGCTGCGATCGCCAGCACGGCCGCGGCCCGGCGGCTGCCCGACCGTACATCGTCAATCCACCAACACAAGCCGCGCGACATGACCAGCGCCGCGGGCGCAATCAGACAGATGGCGTAGCGTTCGTGGTGCGGCGCGATCGCGTTTGGACCCGCCACGACAAAAAACCCGAACAGCATGGCGAGCCAACCAACCACCAGTGCGATGTCATTGGCCGCGGGGGACGACTGCAACCGGCGGACCATGCCCCATAGCGCTACCGCGGCCACGCATCCAAACGCCAGATCACAGGCAAACTCCAGTCGAGCGGGCCAGGTGGCGGGCGAGGCATCGGCATTGAGTCCACAGATAAACTCGAAAACGGTCGTGCCGGAGAACAATCGCAAATAGTTTTGCGCAAAGCCAATGATTTCCCCGATGTCACCCATTCGGTTGGCGGACCTGGCGAGCCAATACCAACACGCATAGGACACTGTCGCGCTCAGAACGATAAGGCCGGCGATTTTCCAGGTACTGGCCGCGATCGACGTGTCTTTCAGAGCCGACAAGATCTGCCGCCGCCGCGCGCAAAGCAGTGGGGCCACCAGCAGCACAGCTGCAAAGATATTCGTCGGATGCACCAAAATCGCCGCCGCCAGCGCCAGCATGCCCGCGATCGGCAACGACGGGCAGTCGGCATGTCGCCGGCAATGGATGATGGGCAGATACATGACCAACAGCGTTGCCAACAAGCTTTGACTGGCGTCCCACGCGAAGCGACTGTAGGCAATATCGATCGGCAATAGCGCCAACAGAACCGTCGAAACGGCCGCGGTACGGGCGTCGAAGGCCCGGCGGCACAAGAAATAGTTCGTCACCAGCGCGAGCAAGCCGCTGGCCAATGACGTGAGCCGCAGGAGAACGAATGACGGTGGCGCAATCGCGTGCAATGCCGCCGTGGGAAGAAAAAAGAACAGATTGATCGGATTCCCGTTCGGCGTCCGCCAGTCGACCACTTCACCGCCAAGCCACCGCAGCGCCTGAACCCCCGCCCACGCCTCATCGCCATTGATGCCTGGAATATTCCCCAGCTTCCACACGCGCAGCGCAACGGCGACGATCATCAGTGCCGCCGCATTAACGACCAGCCAGATCGAACGCTTCGAATCGGCCGTTCGCAGCGCGGTTGTGGGAACATCAAGCGTGGCAGTCACCAAAGTTGTCACGAAGAGTAACTCGCGGTTCCAAAAGCGAAAACAGGCCGGAATCAACCCGTCGCTGGAAAACATAGGCCAAGATGCTCCTTTTAACCCCGTCCAACATCGGTGCGTCGCAGGCGGCCGCATCCTTGCTCCGGCGCTTAAATACGCTGTACATTGCGCTATCCAAAGCTATTGTTTTGTTGCCGCGACACAGGTCCCTGCCGCTGAGGGCCGCCGAGTTCTCTCATTTGCGCGGCCTTTGACGCTTGCAATGATTGGAACGTTCCTATGGATCTGTGGGATGACGTGCTCGCGCAGGTCGCCGGTGGCGACTCGTGGGGCTATCACCAAGGCGCGACGAGCGCGGCCGAGCCCGCGGCACTGGCCGCAATGGCCCTGCTGGCCCACGGGCACGACGCGGCAGCCCGACCCATAGTCGATTGGCTGGCCAGCTTGCAAGCCGCCGACGGAAGCGTGGGAATTGAAGCCGCTCAAGCAGCACCCGGCTGGGCGACCGGACTGGCCGTGTTGGCCTGGCAGGCCGCAAATGATAGCTCGCTGCGAAATCAAGACTACGCAACAGCCGTCGAGCGCGCCGTGGGTTGCATACTCAGCGTGCAAGGCGCTTCGATCGAGCGCGGCGACTGGACGGGGCATGACACGACGATCCGCGGCTGGCCGTGGGTCGACGGAACGCACTCGTGGCTTGAGCCCACGGCCATCAATTTGCTTGCGCTCGAGCACTCCGGTCGCGGCGACCATCCCCGGGCGCTCGAGGCTGCCCGGATGTTGCAAGATCGCTTGCTGCCGCATGGAGGCTGCAACTACGGAAACACGATCGTCTTTGGACAGGAACTGCGAGCGCACTTGCAGCCAACGGGCATGTGTCTGCTGGCCCTGGCGGGACAGACGGCGGAAACCCCGCTTATCGAGCGTTCGCTGGATTACCTGGAGCGCGAGTTGACGGCCAAGACGGCGACGGCTTCGCTGTGTTATGGCCTGTTGGGGTTGGCCGCGTGGCAACGGACTCCCAAGGCAGCCGGCGATTGGCTGGACGCTGCCGCAAGGCGCACCCTCGCGCGCGACGCGTCGAGTTACAAGCTGGCGCTGTTGGTCCTGGCCGCGATGGGAAGCGATTGCCCGCTCATACCAACAAGCCGACTGATCGAAACGACTTCGCCGGACAGCCTGAGGGGGGGAACACGATGACGACCCACGCCCCCGGCGACGTGTTTCCTTGCCAAGAGCGTCAGATCAACCGCCGCACGCTGCTGGTTGGCGCGGGCGCGGCACTCGCGGGACTGGTGGCCTGGCCGTGGATTCGTCGCGCCATGCGCATGACGGCGCCGGTCTTCGTGGCTCGCAACCAGCGCTACGATGGGCCGCTTGAGCAAACGATCCGCGATGGCCTCTTGGCCACGGGTCTCCACCACCAGGGACTCCGCGGAAAAACCGTCTTGCTTAAGCCCAACCTCGTCGAACCGACCCGCGCTTCCCCGCAAATGACCACCCACCCGGCCCTAATCGCGGCCGCGGCCGAGGTGTTTCGCGGCTGGGGTGCCCGCGTCATCGTGGGCGAAGGGCCCGGCCACATGCGCGACACCGAGATGGCGCTCATTGAATCGGGCGTGCAAGATGCTCTCGATGACTTGCGACTCGATTTTGCCGACTTGAATTACAGCCAACTAGGTTGGGTCGACAATGGAGGACGGGCGAGCAAGTTGCGGGGGTTTTATTTCCCCCAGCAGGTCGTCGAGGCCGACCTCATCGTTTCGATGCCCAAAATGAAAACTCATCACTGGGTCGGCTATACAGGTGCCCTCAAAAATCTGTACGGCGTGATCCCGGGCATCAAGTATGGCTGGCCGAAAAATGTTCTCCATTACGCCGGAATTCCTCAAACCATTTTCGACATCAACGCGTCGCTCCCCAAGACAATCGCCATCGTCGACGGAATCGTCGCGATGGAAGGCGACGGACCGATCATGGGCAGCCCCAAGCCGATGGGATTGCTGGCAATCGGCACCAATTCGACCGCGGTCGACGCTACGCTGGGCCGCATCATGGGCTTCGATCCTGCGCGCGTCAGCTATTTGAAGCTGGCGGCCGATCGCCTCGGACCCGTCGACGACGAGTGCATCGAACAGCGCGGCGAGCGGTGGCAAAGTGTTGCCAGTCCATTCACGCTCATCGACGCTCCGCACTTGCGCGACCTGCGCGCCAGCGGCGTCTTGGTCACCTAGCCAGTCAGGCGCCAGGGGGGGTTGAATCCGGCCACGAGTTCTCGCGATGAACGCTATCCAACCCGATCACCCTCGGCTCGTCGAGTCCAGCCAGGCCCAGCGGAATCTGGCGGCCTGGATTCTACTGGCGGCGCTGGCGAGCTTCGCCGCCATGGCGACTCCGTTCTTCCTCGGCCAGGTGTATGTTGTAGACGACTTGGGCGAATTCCATCTGCCGGTGCGAGACTTCTACGCACAGCAGCTGGGACGGGGCGAGCCGTTCGATTGGATGCCCGGCTTATATGGCGGGTTTTACCTGGCCGGCGAGGGCCAGCTGGGCGCCTATCATCCGCTGCACTTGCTGGCCTATCGCTGGCTGCCGCTGGGGGCCGCCTTCGACTTGGAGTTGCTGGCCAGCTACCCGTTGCTGTTCGCCGGCATGTTTCTGTTCCTACGACGTTTGGTCCAGCGCCGCGATGCCGCGCTGTTCGGGGCGCTGGTCTTCACGTTTTGCGGCTTCAATCTGCTGCATTTCGCGCACCCGAACGCCGTGGCTATCGTGGCGCATCTACCCTGGCTGTTGTTCGCGATGGACGTAGCCCTGATCAGCTCGGACCAGGGACAGCGTGCCGCGGCCAACCTGGCCATCGGAGCGCTCACCGCATCGCAATTGCTGTTGGGTTATCCCCAATACGTCTGGTTCTCGCTATTGGCTGAAGCGGCGTATGTCGCGTGGCGCGCGGTCGACGTCGGCGTTGAGGGCCGTCGGATCGCTCCGCTCGTTTTGGCAATCTCGCTGGGAATGCTGGGTGGCGCGATCCAGTTGGTTCCGACCCTGGCGGCTCTCTGGCATTCACAACGTCGAGCGACGGACGTCGCATTTGCCAACACCGGTTCGCTCCATCCACTCAACCTGGTGCAGCTTGTTGCGCCGTATTTATTTCGAACGCGCGTGGTCGGACAAAACACCCACGAGCTGGGGCTGTACGTCGGCTCCGTGCCGACGTTGCTCTGCGTTTGGCTCATGACCCAGCGCCGACGCTGGGGACGCTTTGCGCCGCTCGTGCGCGCGTTGATCGTGTTCGCAGCGCTAGCGCTCTTGCTGGCGGCGGGTGAGTTTGGCGGCTTGTATCGCTTGCAATCGCTTGTACCGCTGGCGAACCGTTTTCGCTTTCCATGTCGGGCGATCGTGTTGTTCGAGCTGTGTGTTGCCGTGGGTGCGGCCGTCGCCACCGCGGTAATGTTCGGCCCGGCCATCCGCCGCGAGCCCGCTGATAAAGGCTCGAATGCGACTCCGCTGGCGATGGCGCTTCTGGTGAGCGTCGTGCTGGCGATCGTGGGGCCGCTGGCCTGGCCTGAATTTGTCGCAGGGCCCTTGCTGGTTTGGTGCGGCCCGCTGCTGGTTGGCAGCGCGGCGCTACTGATCGCGTTGGCCCAACATGGCGCGCGACACGCGGCGGCGGCGCTGGTCGTGTTCGCGGCCGTTGATTTGAGTTGTTATGGGCTTAGCTACTCCGTTTATCCCCACACGGCCGATCTACATGAGTTTGTCGCGAGCACCCCCCTGCCGCCGGGAGGAACGGACGTCCGGGTTGCCGTGGCCGCGGCCGACACCCCAACAAGAATGGGCGACCGTATGTTGCTGGCCGGTCTCAAGCGCGTCGACGGGTACGCCGGATTGGAACCGGCCAAAAAGCTCGATTACCGCGAGATGCCCGCGCTGCGACTTGCCGGAGCGGCCTGGGTGCTCCAGCCCGCTTCGCCCACTGGTCGAGAACCGCAATGGACGGCCATCGAGCACACGGCGCCGCGAGCCCGATTGGTGACCAACGTTGTAGGGCCGTCGCAGCTCGAGCATCTCGAACGGCTCGGCCTGGAATCGGCTGCGGTCGACGGGCCGCCTTCGTTGCCGACCGCCCCAGCCGGTCAAGCACGTGTCCTTGCCGATTTGCCCGGGCGCATCACTGTCGAGACCGACGCTCCCACGCGGCAGTTGCTGGTCACTACTGAAAGTTTCGATGCGGGCTGGCGGGTTTTGATTGACCGTCACGCCGAGCCGGTTGTGCGGGTCAACGGGGATTCTCTGGGGTGCCTGGTGCCGGCGGGAAAACAACGTGTCGTTTTCGAGTTTCGCCCGCTCAGCCTGCGCGTGGGGGCATTGCTTTCGGCCTGTGGGCTAGGGTTGATGTTGTGTGCGTTTTGGTTCTCGATGCGTCACTGCGGCGCGGTCGAGGTTGAGAAAGAACAATTGGTAGCGTCGTGATGCCACGCCCGTCGTTCGATGAAATCCTGATCAGCGCCGTCCTGCCGGTCTATAACGAAGCCGACGTACTGCCGGAGTTGTTTCGACGCGTCCGCGATGCAATGCTCAAGACCGGCGCTCGACAAGAGATTATTTTCGTCGACGACGGATCGACCGACGCCAGCCCGCGCATTCTCGACGAGCTGAGTGCTGAGCACCAGCAGGTGCGCGTGATCCACCTATCGCGCAATTTCGGACACCAGGCAGCGGTACAGGCTGGACTGGCCCACGCTCGAGGAGACGTCGTGTTGCTGCTGGACAGCGACATGCAGGACGCGCCCGAAGCGTTGGCCCGTTTTCTGCTGCAGTGGCAGGCCGGTTACGACGTGGTCTATGCCGTTCGCAGCCACCGCCAGGAACCGTTTTGGAAACGGCTGTTGTTCGCCGGCTTTCACCGCACGCTCTCCGCGATCGCCAACACGAAAATTCCGGTGGATGCGGGCAACTTCAGCTTGATTGATGCCCGCGTGGTCCGCGAGATCGTGCGGCTCGGCGAGCGCGACCGTTATTTGCCGGGGCTGCGCTCATGGGTCGGCTTCAGGCAAATCGGCATCGAAGTGCGGCGCAATGCCCGCTACGACGGCCGTCCGCGCGTTTCGCTGTGGGGGCTCTGGCGTCTGGCAAAGACCGCGATCTTCTCGTTTTCCACGTTCCCGTTGGCCGTGTTCTCGCTGATCGGCTATACGGCTTTGGTCGTATTCGCCGCGCTGAGCATCTTCTCGCTTGCTTGCCGTTTGTTTACGGATCTGGCCGTGCCCGGCTGGACGTCGTATGTGCTGATCGCCAGCTTTTTCGGGGCCGTCAACGCCTTGGGCATCAGCATGCTGGGCGAGTACGTGGCTCGCATCTATGACCAGGTGCGCGGCCGCCCCATGTATCTGGTCGACCGCACGGTGAACATGCCGGCCCCTTTGGCATATGATTCGGAACCAACGACGGATCCGCACGATGCCGCCTACTATCAATTGTGGCAGGACTCGATTGGCCTGCTGCAACTCGGGGACCAGGCTTCTGCCGCCCAGGGCCGCCAGACGGCCGCGATGCCACAGGCCGATCGCTGAGTCGGGGCGAGCGGCTATTCGACGCTCAAGGGCCGAAAGCGACCGGCCCACGACGCGAAACCCGCGGTGG
Organism: Planctomycetia bacterium; assembly: GCA_041497975.1. Taxonomy (GTDB): domain Bacteria; phylum Planctomycetota; class Planctomycetia; order Pirellulales; family PALSA-1355; genus PALSA-1355. The sequence goes on from JBGQHN010000022.1 coordinate 23,620, forward strand.
TCCATAGCTCGCGAAGCGTGCCGGGCAGCCGGCACGCGGCCAGGCAGGCCAGCGGCGCCGTAAGCGATCCCCAATACTGATTAAAATCGTTTCCCGCGATGCTGAAGGCGATCGCGTACACCGCGATGGTTAGCCCGATCCGTTGGCCCACGGGCGTGTTCCAAGTTGCGCAGCACAAGAGCGTGCAGGCCAGATAAACGGCCGTGACCCACTGCGGCACGAGCAGCAAGTAGGCATTCATCTGCGCCGTCGAGATCAGGAAGCCTGCGCCGCCGAAACGAATCCAACCATGCACGTGCGCGAGGTCGGGTCCTCCGACACGCGGCAGCACCTGCCA
>JBGQHN010000023.1:0-23805 GCA_041497975.1 Planctomycetia bacterium
AGCCGGCATGAATCACCTTGCGCAGCCGCTGCAAGATCGGCCTGGCGAAATCGGCCGCCTTGGCGATATACGCGTCAACGCGCGGATCTTTTTGGCCCACTGCAACGGCTCCCAAGGATCGGTGAGCTTGCCCTATACGGGCTGGTCACGCGCATCAGCGCACAACGTGTCAATCCGTCGCGCCGGCGGCCCGCAAGGAAATCAATCATCGCCAGCGTCGCCCAGGTCAACGATCCTGCCCCCGTGGGGCAACCCTCCGGCTGCCATCATCGGCATCAGAAAATGGAAGCCTTCCGGTCCGCAGCGATCCGTAAGCACGTCGATGATGAGGCGGCAACGCGCGGGACTGTCGTGGGGGCCAGCGATGAAAAACGGCTTGCCATTCTTGCCGTAAACGATTTGTTCGCGGCATGCGCTGGCGTCGATGTTTCCGAAAATCAACTTGGCCTTTTCGTAATCCTCGTGCGGCGCGAAGCCCAGGCCGCGCGCGTAGTCGACCGCGCCCTCGATCAGCTTGCGGGCGTACTCGGGTTGCAGGTTCACGATCTTGAAATCGCGAAAGAATTTTCCATACACTCGCCAGTCGTATCGGGCGCGCGAAACAACGGCCCAAGTGACGTCTTTGACGCCCAGGCAATACATGTCCACGAGAAAGGCGACGAACGCCACCTTGCCGCTTGATAATTCGCGGCTAAAGAGCAAATTGGCCATTCCTTGATCCGCAAGCATGTCGCACGTACAGCAATGCAAGATCGGGGCGGCGGCCGCCCGCTCGATGCGGGTTGCCGGCCCCGCCGCGTTTTGCCGGGCGATGGCCTTCTTCCTGGCCGCTTGCTTGGCGTTTCGACGTTCAATCTTCTTCTGCCGTTTGCGCGGGTCAAGTGGCATGGTTGTCCTCCGTGCGTTCAAATTGCCATGACGATCCGATCGTTAACGAGGTTTGGCCGCGCCGTCGCCTGGGCCAGCACGCACCCAGCGCTCGGACGGCTCAAAGAATTGATGGTCCTTGAAGTCGTGCAGCACGGCACGAAGTTCCGAAACCGCCAATGGGTTCGTCAAGCCGCGCCGCCACCCCTGGCGTTCCACCGTGCCCACCACGAAGTAATGGCTACCAACCACAGCCGGGGCCAGCCGCTGGAACAAATTGGCCAGCTGCGACTCCAGTTCGTCTCGATGGACAATGAGCAGTTCGCAGACAGGACAAAACCGGCAGGTCTTGTTCAGAACCACCATGCCCCAGTCGTCCACATGGATAGCCAGCGGCAGCTTACGCTGTCTTGGCGGGCGTCCGCAACATGGACAGCAAGTGACGAAGCGAACATCGCAGTACGGATTCAGAAAGAACCCGTACCGCGGCGCAAGTTCGCCCAAGCACGGTTTTTCATGCCTCCCAGCCACTGCCGCACCTCCCTGTCAGCCGCGGTTCTATCGCGAAAAGTCGCCATATTCTACACCGTGCCCGAAGGCACAACCAGACGACCAACGCCCCGCTCACTCCCTGATAACGACCCGGTCAAAGTCGGGGCGACTGGATTTGAACCGTTGCCTCGCGCAAGCCACATCGCGGCAACGCGACGGCTTACACCTGCGTGCTTCCCAGCAGATTCCCGCCCAAGGTCGGGTGGCCGATGCGCTTGTCGCCCACCACGTTGATCAAGGCCGGCTTGCCCGACTTGGTCCCGGCAAGCGTAGGGTTGTTGACCGCACCGAGCATTCACTCGTCTGCTCGTGCGTTCCCTGCGCCAGACAAGAATCTGCTAGAAATTTGGCCACTTGTTCTGATAGGGTTAGCGTCACTCAGCGATGCAATCGCTTGAGGATGGTGACAACGCGTGAGCCGCGGCTTTCCGAGCAAGTCCGACGCGGCCGGCGAGTATCCAAAGATCCCGAAGCGGGCTTGACCTACAAGGCGCATCTCGGCAGCGGACTCTCTTTTGTGGCAGAAGCAAGGAGGTTTCATGGCTCACGATTTCCGCAAAGGACCCGTTGACGGAGCCGATTGCTCACCGCCAAGCGAGGCCTGGCTCTTTGCCCAGGCCTTGCTCGGCAAACCAGTCCCAAGCGCTTCCGCGACGCAGGCCGATGCCAGAGCCGAGCGCGAGCAGTTGGAATGGCTCGCGCATATCTCGCCGCGTCATCAACAGGAACTCCAGAGGCTAAGAGGCGCTGAAGCGGAAGCCCGCCGCCAGCGCGAGCAGTTGGAATGGCTCGCCACGATTTCGGAAGAGCACGAATACAAGTTGCACACATTGTTGAGCGAAGAAGCGGAGGCGCTCGAAGGCCAGCGGCGCGCCGAGCAGTTCGCGGAGATGCTGCTCGAAGGCGACTGGGATCCGAGCAAACATCCCAGGCTCGGCGGTCCGCCAAACGCCGGCTGGTGGGCGTCCAGCGGTGGTTCTGGCAGTGGCCAAGATCATGCCGAGCGCTCAGCAAGCACAGTGCCGGTGACCACTGCATCGTATACGGGGCCAAAAGATGTAATTGCTCAACCAGTTTCCTGGCAGCCGCCGGTTGGTCATCATTGGGTGCCTGTTGGCGTCACGCAACATCCTGAAATTCGTCGTTATCTTTCCGACGAAGCCGCCCAGTATGCAGCAGGAGCCTATTCGGGTCCGACCGATCCGCACCACGGAAGCACTACCCTCGACGAAGTCACCCATCATAAATACAACGCCGACGTCAAAGCTGAACTACAGAAGTTCATCGAGCAGAACAAGATTAAGAAGATGACGGCCGCTCAGATGGAAGAATTTGTCGGCCTGATCGAAAATGGTCTCGGCGCGGATGGCAAGCCGCATGACTTCATCGGACCTTACAATAAAGCCATCAAGGGGATGCTTCCAAAGGGTACCGTTCGGACGAGCAAATTGGACGACATCCTGGCTGCCGGCCGCAAGTACATGAAACATTCCCGCTTCCGGCTGCTGGCCGCCGGAGCGGTTGTTTCTGGCATTCTAGGCGAGGTGGTAGCCCAGCAAGTCAAAGTCTTGAACGTGGCGTCAAGTAGCGGCCACTATCGCCAAGCGCTTCGGGCCCTCCAAGATGGCGATCTAACCAAGGCACGAAATCTCTTGATTGGCGATCACGACAGCTTATACCACGAAATCCTTGCGCAAGTCGGGGCTCACGCTGCATTGAACTTCAAGGCCACAGTGGAGCGCGTGTTTGCCAACGCCCAAAATCGAGAGTACAAATAGCTCTAGGGCATGGCAACTCCTCCAATGTCAGCATTGGTGGAACTTTGCTTCGGCTCGCGGTCGTCGTTGCCATCTTCGTCGCCTGCAGTTGTTCATAATTCAGGTTGATCGTCACCGTGAGCAATCGACCGGACGAAGAGCGGTATCCTTCCGTCGAGGAGTTTTCGGGATGGTACAATCTCGGATATGAGCGTGACGATGGGCTTCCCGTGCTGAAGTCCATGGACCGGGTGCCAGAGTTTGAGCACGCCGAGTTCTTCGACTTGTACATGGCGGAGAATCGGTGGTTCGAACAACTCAAACCGGCATCGGCTCGAGAGCCATTTGATCCGCTGGCCGATCCCCCTTTTTTTCTGCGCAGTTCCGCAGATGATCGGACCTTGGATGTTGACGTGAACGTCGACTATCTGTCCGTGGACCTGGTACGGCGCATCCAGCAAGAATTCCTCAGCCGCTATCCGCTGTGGAGGGTTATCCTATGTCTGGAGCATCCGTCGTGCAGCATCGTGATCTACCCCAACGGCATTCGGTATGGCAATTTTCCCCTAGGGGTCGACCCACACCAGGCCCTACGAGAGTTAGTGCCCAGAGCCGCCGCCTTGCGTGAGAATCGCTTGCGCCACCAGCGAGCTCAAATATCTTTTCTACAGCAACAACTGCCGGATGCTGTCCGGGCAATTGGTGATCGACCATTCTTGGTTCTCCGCGTCCTTGACAATAACAATGGAGACTATAGCCGGCTGGCCCTTTTTCTTCTTATCCATGGCGGCGATGATGATGCGGTCGAAGTCGAGGGCCCTGCGGGTACAAACAACGATTTCTTATGGACGAGCAGCGCGTTTGGCGTAAACGCCGATGGCACCATTATTAGCCACATTGAGGTCCCTGAATCCGCGCCATTTTGTGTTGGCGTCTGGCTTCCACCGGCAGACTTTCGTGGGCCACTGAGCATCGTCGAACGCGCGACTGGCAAATGCTACAGCTATGAAGTGACGTCAGAGAAAATCACTCATATCGCTCGCGAAACATAGTTTTGTCGCGCTCTGCCTGGCTCATTGTCGAGCAATTGCTGGGCGCCTGAAAAGGCACACACAGCAACTCCAAACGTGCGTCCACACTGATGGGTGAAATTCGCGGATTCAAACAGACAAAAGAAAAATCGCGTCGACTGGATTTGAACCGTCAAGTAGGTCAGGCTTCAGCCTGACGATTTGTTGTGGCGCTAGGCGAGATTAAAAGGCGAGATTAGCAATTGTCCGCATCTTGGAAGTCACCATGGTATTCGTTGTTGGTCGTGTGATGACAGGTGGGAATCCACGATTGTCAGGCTGAATCCTGCTCGCAGGACAGTGAACTTCCGGCCAAAGCGATGTGCATGCGAGACGCGACCGCCGCTGATCGTCAGGCTGAAGCCTTACGTACCTGGCTGCTGCCTTAGCCTTCCGTATTTTGGCGTTAACTTGATATGATTCGAGACTTGTATCGTTCGTATCAATAGAACGACTAGCCCCCGGCGCCCGTCAAATGCTTGATTTGAAAAAGGCCATTGCCCGATTTGGCGCCGAGGCTAAAGCAAAACTCGCAAATCCGACCGCCACTGGCGAACCGGAGGACCAACTTCGCGCTCCGCTGGAAGGGCTCTTCGCTGACCTCGCGGAACTTTGCGGCTTCAAACGAGACTGGCTCACGGCCGTCGGCGAATCGTCGCTGTCCACGCTCAAGACCCGCCCAGATTACGCCATCACACTGAGGAATGTGCTCGTTGGCTTTGTCGAAGTTAAGGCGCCCGGCAAAGGCGCAGATCCACGCCGCTACAAAGGACACGACAAAGAACAATGGGATAAGCTGCAATCCCTTCCTAACCTGCTGTACACCGATGGCAACTCGTTCAGTCTTTGGCAAAACGGCGAACTCGTCGGCTCGATCGTCGAGTTGCAGGGCGATGTCGAAACGTCGGGAGCCAAGCTCGCTGCTCCGCTCGAACTCGTCGCGCGGCTTGACAACTTTCTTCGCTGGGCACCAATTCCGCCGAAATCTGCCGCGGAACTTGCCAAAGTCGCGGCCAGACTCTGCCGCCTGCTGCGCGACGAAGTCACCGAGCAATTGACCGAGAATAGCCCAGCCCTTACTGCTCTTGCCGCCGACTGGCGGAAGCTCCTCTTTCCCGAAGCGAACGATCAGCAATTCGCCGACGGATATGCGCAGGCCGTCACCTTCGGCCTGCTGATGGCCCGGTCGAGCAACATCCGTCTGGCTGACGGGCTGGACCAGGTCGGCAAGCAACTCGGCAAGACCAATTCGCTCATCGGTGCGGCCCTGCGCCTGCTCACGGACGAAGTCGATAACGACGCGACTCTGAAGACGTCGCTCCGCGCGCTGGTGCGCGTGCTCGACGCCGTGAATTGGCAGGCCGTCAGCAAGGGAGAATCCGACGCCTGGCTCTACTTTTACGAAGACTTTCTGGCTGTTTACGACAACAAACTGCGCAAACTCACGGGCTCGTATTACACGCCGCCTGAAGTCGTCGGGCCCATGATCCGCCTCGTGGACGACGCGCTGCGCCGCCACTTCGGCCGCAGCGCCGGCCTGGCGTCGGCCGATGTGACGCTTGCCGATCCCGCCGTGGGAACAGGCACCTTCATCCTGGGCGTGCTGCGCCGCATCGCCGCCGACGTGGAGGCCGACCAGGGCGCGGGGGCCGTCCCCGAGGCCATCGAGTCGGCCGTCGGTCGTTTAATCGCCTTCGAGATGCAACTCGGCCCGTTCGCCGTCGCCCAACTCCGCATCTTCGCCGAGTTGATCCAGTTGATCGGTAAACCGCCGCGGGCCACCCCGCGGATGTTTGTTACCGATACGCTCGACAATCCCTACGCCAAGGTCGAGGAGCTGGGCTCATTATACCGCACAATCTCCGAATCCCGGCTGCAGGCCAACGAGATCAAGCGGAAGGAACCGATCACCGTCGTGATCGGCAATCCGCCTTACAAGGAAAAAGCGAAGGGGCGCGGCGGCTGGATTGAAGAAGAGCCATTGAACAAATGGATTCCGCCGGCCGATTGGGGTGTCGGCGCTCATGCCAAGCACCTTCGCAATCTTTACATCTATTTCTGGCGGTGGGCCACCTGGAAGGTCTTCGACCGCGACGCGCCGAACGACACGGGGATCGTCTGTTTCATCACCGTCGCGGGCTTCCTCAACGGGCCGGGGTTCCAACGGATGCGCGATTACCTTCGCCGCACGGCCGACCGCATCTGGGTGATCGACTGCTCGCCCGAAGGCCATCAACCCGACGTACCAACGCGCATCTTTCAGGCCGTGCAGCAACCGGTGTGCATCGTGTTGGCGGCGCGGTCGAAGCAAAAAGCGGTCGACAAGCCGGCTGCGGTGAAATACACGGTGTTGCCGGCCGGCAAGCGCGAAGAGAAATTCGCGGCCCTGGCCAAGCTCAAGCTCGAATCGAAAGTCTGGCAAGATTGCTCGACTGAGTGGCGAGCGCCGTTTCTGCCCGCGGCCACCGGCGAATGGGCGAGCTATCCGGCCCTCGATGAATTGTTTGCGTACAACGGCTCGGGTGTGATGCCCGGGCGTACGTGGATCATCGCCCCGGATGCTGAATCATTGCGGCTGCGCTGGCGAAAGCTAACGCGCGCAAAAACCGATGAGAAACAAGAATTGTTCGTCCCACACTTGAACAAGGGCGAGTTGGGCGACCGGCACATTGATCGCGAAGTGAAAAAAGGGCTGCCTGGATTACCCGATAATCCGACACCAATTGCCAATGAGCGCGGCGATTCTCTTCCGCCTGTTCCGTACGGCTTTCGGTCGTTTGATCGTCAGTGGATCATTCCGGATAATCGCGTTGTCAATAGACCCAACCCCGAGTTGTGGCGTTCCCACGGCGAAAAGCAAGTGTATCTGACCGCACCAAGCGATCGTTCACCGACGGCTGGACCGGCTCTCTCGTTCACGACGTTGATCCCAGATTTACACCACTACAACGGCCGTGGCGGCCGGGTATTTCCCCTCTGGCGTGACGCGGCCGCGACAACGCCGAACCTGCCACCGAAACTTCTAGAGTTTCTGACGACGAAATACAAAACGCCCGTGACACCCGAGGATTTTCTGGCGTACTTGGCCGGCGTGGCGGCTAACCCCGCGTACACGGCACGGTTTCAAAAGGATCTGGCACTACCCGGCTTGCGCATCCCCATCACGGCCCAGCCGAAGTTGTTCGCCCAAGCGGTCGAGCTGGGACGGCGGGTGATCTGGCTGCACACGTTCGGCGATCGCTTTGCCGACCCGAAAGCAAACCGCCCGCCAGGGCCGCCGCGGCTGCCGAAGGAACGAGCGCCGCGCATCCCCAAAGACGGCGCAATCCCGGACGATGCCGATTCCATGCCCGATGAAATCCAGTACGATAAGTCCAGACGCCGCTTGCTGGTCGGAACGGGCTTCATCGACAACGTGCCTGCCGCGGTGTGGCAGTACGAGGTCTCGGGCAAGCGAGTGTTGACGCAATGGTTCAGTTACCGTAAGAAAAACCGCGAGCGACCGATCATCGGCGACCGCCGGCCGCCGTCCAAGCTCGGCGACATCCAACCCGATCACTGGCTGGCTGAGTACACGACCGAACTGCTCAACGTCCTGCACGTCCTGGCGTTGCTCGTGGAGATGGAACCAGACCAGGCGAAACTCATGGAGGCGATCTGTGACGGACCGACACTTGATTACCGTGGATGAGCTGCGGGCCGCCGGGGCTCTGGACGTGCCCGCGGCATGGCGGAAGTCACTTGGCGTCGAGCGAGATCTCTTTTCTGGTTTGTTTGGGGATGAGGACACGCTCCCCGAGAAACAACAGCCAACGCCACGCGACCCGGACGGCAATGTACCCGCGGACGAACTTCCGTGATTGTCGGGACCTGAATCCAGTATTCAATTGATCGAGACTGGGCACGACAGTGAGCATGCCGAGACGCCCCCTAAACCTGCGTGCTGCCCAGCAGATTTCCGCCCAGGGTCGGGTGGCCGATGCGCTTGTCGCCCACCACGTTGATCAGGGCCGGCTTGCCCGATTCGAGCGCGCGGCGCAGCGCGGGCACGATCTCGTCGGGTTGCTCCACGTGCTCGCCGTGGCAGCCCAGTTCTTTGAAGATGCGGTCATAGCGAATGCCGGGGATCATGTCGAACGGATCGGTGCGGCCTTTGAGCAGCGGCATCTGCTCGAAGCTCGGCCCCCACGAGCTGTTGTTCCACAGCACGGCCACGATCGGAATGTTGTACTTGGCGGCCGTTTCCATGTCCCAGCCGCCGATGCCCAGGCCGCCGTCGCCAATCACCGTGACGACCTGCTTACCCGGCCGGGCCAACTGCGCGCCGATGGCCATGCCGATGCCGTGGCCCACGGGCGCCAGCGGACCGGCGTCGACGATCTGGCCTGGAAAACGGACCGTCCACCAATGGCTGATGTAGCCCGACAGCGTGAAGCTGTCGACCACGATCGTGGCGTCCTTATCGACCACGCTGGCCAGGTCTCCGATCAATCGGTCGGGATGGATCGGCACTTCGTCGCGCACCTTTTCCGCGCGCTCGCGGACCAGCTTGCGAAAGTTTTCGCGGGCCGTGGCGACGCCTTCGAGCCACGCTGAGTTTTTACTGGGGCCAAAATCCTTCTGGCGAGCTTTGACGGCCGCGATCAACTGACGCAGCACGAGTTTTGGATCGCCGACGATGGCCACCTCTGCCGGCACCTGCCAGCCGATGCGCGTCGGCGTGGCATCGACCTGCACGTACGTTGCTTTGTCGGTCCAGGTGGGCGGCTGCCCGAATTTCTCTCCGCTCCAGAAGCGGAAGCCGACGGCAATCACCAGGTCGGCCCGGCCAGTAAACGGTTTTTTCCAGGCGCCCTGCACGGCCAGCGGATTGTCCTCGCTCAAGGCGCCGTGGCCGGCGCGGCGCGAGTACACGGGCGTCCGCGTCAACTCGGCCAGCTCAGTCAACTCGGCCGCGGCGCCCGACCAGAATACTCCGTCGCCCCCGACCAACAGCGGCCGTTCGCTGTGGGCCAGCAGATCGACGGTGCGCTCGATCGAGCGCGGATCGCCCTGCGAGCGAAGTTGATCGGGCTGGTACACCTTGGCGCCGGGAACCTGGTCGGTTTCTTCTTCCTGGTGGTAGAGAATGTTGGTGGGGATTTCGAGCACCGAGACCCCTTGCGGCGGCGCGATAGCCTCGCGAAACGCTTGCCGCACGTCGAACGAAATGCGATACCAATCCAGCACGCGGTGCGTGAACTTGCTGAACGTGCGGCAGATGTCCGCGCCGTAGGCCTCTTGGAACGATCCCAGGCCGTCCTCGCCGAACGGGTGCTGGCCCGACAGACACACCACGGCGCTGTTGGTCAAGCCCGCGACGCACAGGCCCGTCACCGCGTTGGTCAATCCGCAGCCGGCGGTCACGCAACATACGCCCGGCGTGCCCGTCGTGCGCGCCCAACCGTCGGCGGCATAGGCGGCGGCCTGTTCGTGCCGCATGTGGATCAGCTTGATGCCGTTGTTTCTAAGATTCGCGAGGATTGGGAACAGGTGCCCGCCATTGATCGAGAACAGGTACTTGACCTTTTGTTCTCCCAGAATTCGGCCGACCAGTGTTCCGCCATCAACGACAGCCATGAAAATCTCCTTCGCAGCCCGACAGAGGGCCGAAATTCGTCCGCGCGGCGGCGGATCCTTGCTCGGCCGAAGCTATTGTCCGTCCGACTGCCGCCCAATCTACCGCGACCGCCAGCGGTCCGCAAGAAACGTGAAATTGTAGCGCGCGATCGCCAGACTCGCAGCCGTCTTGGCGTTCACGGAAAGGCGCCGCACGACTTCTTGCGGCGTTACGCAAGCGTTTTGGCGATGTACCCCGCGGCGTCGGGAGTTGCTAAAATCCGCGAGACCCGTTGCCGCAACGGATCGTTCCCTGGGTCCGCCAACTAGGAAACGCGTCATTCAGCCGCCGGTCGACCGCGATCGACTCGAAAAAATCGTCGAGGCGGCAGGACCGATGCACGTCGTCAATGCCGACAGCGAAACGGCGGCCCGCGAGGCGATCGCGGATGCCGACGCGTTTTTTGGCAAGCTGACGCCGGCGCTGTTGGCGGCTTCGACCCGATTGCGATGGGTGCAGTCCCCGACCGCCAGCTTGGAGCATTACATTTTTCCCGAGCTGGTCGATCATCCTTTGACGTTGACCAACATGCGGGGGCTTTATTCCGACGTGATCGCCGAGCACGTGCTGGGAATGATGCTCTGCTTCACGCGCAATCTGCACGTTTACATTCGCAATCAGGCGGCGGGCCGCTGGGACCCGGCCGGGGGCGAAGCCCAGCGGGTCACCTTTGCCACGGGCCCCGGTGTCACCAATGCCATCGACCAGGCCCATCGCAACCTGGGCGACCTGACTCTGGGCATTGTGGGACTCGGACATATTGGTTTGGAAATCGCGCGGCGCAGCGCCAGTTTTGGCATGCGCGTCGTGGCCGTCGATCCGATGGTCGGCCCTGTTCCCGAGTTCGTCGCCGCGCTGTGGCCGCCGAGCCGGCTGCATGATCTGCTGGCCGAAAGCGATTTCGTGGTCATCGCCGCGCCGCACACGCCCGAGACCCAACAGCTATTTCGGCGGCCCCAGTTGCAGGCGATGAAGCGCAGCGCGTGCCTGATCAACGTCGGCCGCGGGGCGATCGTGAATCTCGATGACCTGGTGGCGGCGCTGTCGGCGGGCGAAATCGCGGGGGCCGGCCTGGACGTGTTTGAGATCGAGCCCCTGCCGAGCGACCATCCGCTGTGGAAGTTCGACAACGTGATCATCACGCCGCACGTGGCCGGCCAGTCGCCGCGCGTGCCACCGCGGCATCTGAAGGTGGTGTTGGACAATGTCCGCCGCTTTGTGCGGGGCGAACCGCTAGCGAACATCGTCGACAAACGGCGCTGGTTTTGAGATTGCCGGCTGGGGCAACCGTCGCGCTACAGTTGGCGCACCAGGAAGTTGCTGATCACCACCCACACAGCCAAGAACGCCAGTCCAATAACCAGGTTGATGATTTCCAGGGACATGGCTTCGAGGCTCGCGTGAACCGGCCGGTGCGGCTGCTCGCACCTACGATCTCTTCGACCCGCGCGATGACCCGGCTCGACTACATGTCGGCCTCAACGTCCTCGACCGCAAAAACGGTTCATTCGGCGGCAGGCGATTCGGTTTGCCTAGGCGCCACATCGCCACGGGTTCGTACCCCGGCGGCCAAGGGCTCGCGGCAAACTATTTGGGTCGGGCCGATTGTGTCTCGCGCGCGCGCCGCGCGCCGCGATGCTTGACCACGCGGTGGCTCACCTCGGTCTCTGCCCGGAATAGCCAGTCGTCGAGCTTGTCGAGCCATTCCAGCGCCTTACGGTCGTGCAGGTCGATCGGCGGAAGTTGCTCCTCACGGCAAATGTTCGCCAGTTTGCGCAGCCGTGCGCACAGGTCCAGCACGCGTAAGGACAGTTTGTCGAGGTGGTCAGGATCATAGGGCTCTAAAGTCATAATTCCGCACACCATTTAAGACAAAAGATTTCGAGCCGAAAACACGAAGTTCTGCGTTAATCGTAGCCGCTCGAAGCCCCCCTTGTCGAGTTTCTGCCCACAATTATCCACGATTTTTCACATCCAACACGAGTAGACTGCAAAAAAAGATCAAAATTATGACCAAAACAATGGTTGAAATATGGCCACTTTGTGTCTTACGATGCCTCCATTGAAAGGAGCCAAGCAACTGCCGTCCAGGACGTCGCGCCTGCGAAGCCGGCCCAAAACCAGCGGAGATCACTGCCCGTGTCGCCAACTTCCTCCCCACGCCGGCTCGGCGCGTCGGGGCGAAACCCCCTCGCGGCCAGTTTCGCGGCGCTTTGTCCGGACGACGAAGCCAGCGATGCGGACTGGGACGATTTCGATCTGGACCCTGCGACCGACGACGTGTGGGAGCCGTCCGAGCTGGATGAGGATGAAGAGCCACTGCCCGAGTTCGGCGACTTCTGGCGGGAGCGGGACGACTTCGAAGATTAACGCACTTGCACGAGGATCGTTTGACCCTGGACTCACCCTGGGAGAGCACCGATGTTGGCGCCGGCAAAGGTCAAGGAAGCGGAGCGATTGTTGGCCGAGGGCAGGCTTTCGCAGCGAAAAATCGCCCGAGCGATCGGCATCAGCCGGGCTACGATAAGCGCGATCGCCGCCGGTCGTCGGCCCGACTACGAGGCGCGCCAGCGCGCTCGGGCCAGCGAGCTCGAACCCTTGGGACCGCTTGTGCGCTGTTCGGGGTGTGGCGGCATGGTCTACTCGCCCTGCCGCCTGTGTCGAGTGCGCAAAGCCAAGGACCAGGAACGAGAAATGACCCGCAGGTTGCGTCGCAAGGCGCGCCAGCTTGCGTTGCGGAGGCTTCTGATCGCGGTCCAGAAAGCCAGCGACGCGCGCGACGCGGCGCAAGAAGCAAATCGTCACGTGCCGGCGGCTTTCGCCTGCGGGGCGTCCGCTTGCAGATAACGGAACAGATCGCGGAGTTCCTGCGGAGCGAGCGTTTCCAGCAGTCGCTCGGGCATCAGCGATTGGGGTGACGGATTGATCTCTTCGATTTCGTCCCGAGTCACCGTAATCCTCTGGTTTTTGGCATCGACCAGAGTGATCTGTTGCCCAGTCGACTCGCAGACCAGCCCGCTCAACACTCGGCCATCGGCCAGCACGACGTTTTGCGACACGAATTCGGGGCGAATGGTGCCGCTGGGATCGAGAATGTTGATTAACAGCGCGTCGCGATTCTTGCGATCGGCGCTGGTCAGGTCGGGCCCCACCTTGTTGCCCTCGCCGAACAGCGTGTGGCACGTGGCACAATGCTTGACGAACAGTTTCTGTCCGTTCTCGAGGTTGCCCTGGCCTTCGTTGAGCACGCGTCCTAGCACCGGCACGTAGGCTTGTTTTTCGCCGGGGGTGGCGGGGCGAATTTTGCCCCAGCGGGCCTCGATCGCGCCGGCCAGGCGCTGGTCGCTGTGCGCCAACATCTGGCGAACCTGGTCGACGGAAACGTCGCGCGGGTCGACCTTACCCTCGGCCGTGGCCGCGACCAGGGCCTCGGACCAGGCCCTGCGGCTGCACAACAAGCTGATCGCCCGGTTGCGCAGCGCCGTTGAAAACGCGGCGTATCTGGCCAGCACCTCACCAGCGATCGCTTCTTCCGCGAAGTGCTCAAGCGCGGCCAACGTGGCCATGCGGATCGTTTCGGCCTCGCCTTGCGAATCGTCCAACAGCGGCACGAGGTGCTCAAGCGCGTCGCCGCGCGCGGTTTGCGCCACGGCGGCAATAAAAGCCAAGCGCGCCTGTTGTGGTTCGCCGTGGTCGGACAAGCGGGCGACGGCCCGCGCATAGGCCGCGCGGCTGCCCATCTCGAGCGCGAAGCGGGTCAGCGTCGGATCCGAGCCATCCGCGTCCCAGAGTTTGGCCAGAATTTTCACCAGCGGCTGGGGGACCTGGTCGAGAGGACGGCCCGAAAAGTCTTTTTCCATCGCACCGACGAGCAAGCGAGTGTCCTCGCTGCGCGGGGCCAGCGAGAGCAGTTGGGCGCAGGCCTCGTACCCGGCCTGCGACCGTTCGGCCAGGTAGCGCCGCGCCAGCCGCTGGGCGATCGTGCCGCGCACGATCGGCAATTGCCAGGTTTCGCTCGTTGAAAACAGATCGAGCACCGCTCGGCGATCCGTCACGGCTTTGTCTTCGATGGCCCACCAAACCAACAGCGGAATGTGCAAATCGTCGACGTCTTCGCTCCGGCGCACCAGGCGCGCCACGATCGGCAGCGCGTCGGCAGCCTCCAGACGCTTGCACGTCGAGGCAAGTTGGCTGCGGACCATCGCGCTCGGCTCGCTGGCGGCCAGTTGCACGAGCCGCTCGTGAATAGCCGGCGGTAGCGCGCGTCGATCGTCGCCGATAAGTCGCACGCTCCAAGCCCGAACGTCGGCGCTGGGATGGTCCAACAGCGTGAGCGCCAGAGAATCGTTCCAGCCGCCGCTGGCGTACAACGTCCACTGGGCTTCGAGCGCCAAATGCTCGTCGCGTGTCTGTTCGATCAATGCTTGCAAGCGAGGCAGCACGCTCGCATCGCGCCGCTCGGACAAGATCCGCCGCGCCTCGCGCGGATACCACGCGTTGGCGTGCGACAACAAGCCCACCAGTTCGCTGCTGGAGCGCTGACAAAGGTCGAGCTGGCCGGAAGGCCTGCTCGCGTGTGCCTGTTGTTGGCCGCGGTACTCGATTTTCCAGATACGGCCGTTCGTGCGGTCCCAGGTGTCCTCGGGAATCACGTGATTGGCCCGCTGGTCGTACCAGTCGGCCACAAACACTGAACCGTCGGGTCCGGTGAGACAATCGATGGGACGGAACCAAATGTCATCGGTCGAAAGCAGCGTGCCCAGGTATCGCGTTTTGAATGTCGAGCCCTCTGGCTCGATCGCGCTCCAATAGACCGCGTTCGACAGCAGGTTGGCGCCGATATAGGCATTCTTGAAAGTCTCGGGGTAGGCGCCGCCTTGATAAACGATGCCGCCGCAGGTGACGTGTCCCCCGCTGTGTCCCTGGTGTTTGGCATGCTCGAAATAGCCGTACGCGAACGGATTGTGCAGCGGGCCGTGCTTGGAGAAGCCCTTGACGTAGTAGCCTCCTTGCACCTGGTGCAGACACACGCAGTCGCCATAGTTGGTGCCCGCGATCACGTTGCCGTGGCGGTCGAAGTCGAGCCCCCAGGTGTTGCCGCCTCCTTCGGAAAACAATTCGAATCGCCGGGTCGGCGGGTGATAGCGCCAGATTCCCTGCTGAAAACCGATGCCGCGGACGTTGGCCGTCACCGTGCTGCCTTGCGCGCCGTAGAGCCAGCCGTCGGGCCCGAACTGCAAAGAGTTGATGACCGCGTGCGCGTCTTCCAGGCCAAAACCCTGGAGCAAGACCTCGGGATCGCCGTCGGGCACGTCGTCGCGATCGCGGTCGGGGTAGAACAGCAGATAGGGCGCCTGGCCGACGTAGACCCCGCCGTCTCCAATCGCCAGGGCCGAAGCCAGGTTCAGCCCCGCGACAAAATCCTTGGCCTTGTCGGCGCGGCCGTCGCCGTCCGTGTCTTCCAGGATCGTGATCTTGTCGGCGCCCCGAGGGCCGCGCGGCGGCGGCTCGGGAACCCGATCGTACTTGGTGCGCAGGTAACGGTCCACCTCGACGCTCTTGAGACCGGCCGGCGCTGGATATTGCAGATACTGGATCACCCACATCCGCCCCCGCGCGTCGAACGTCATCGTCACGGGCTGCCGCACCAGGGGCTCGCTGGCGAAAAGTTTTACTTCGAAACCATCGGCCACCGTGAATCGCTGGAGCGCTTCGGCGGGCGTAAGCGCTTGGGCATGCGACGAACGTGCCATCGAGACAAGCACGGCCGTCGACAGAAGCAGCCAACAAAGCGCAGCCGGGCGCAACAGCGAAGGGGCCGGGTTGTGCACGCGTTTTAACCTCAAATTTCCGGGCCGCGCCGGGCGCCGTGGATGATTCTGCAAGGCTACTTGAGCGTCAGTAAAAAGGCGAGCAGATCGGCCGCGTCCTGGGCCGTGACCTCGCTCAGGACCAGCTCGGGCATCAGCGAGCGTTGCTGTGGCACGAGCGCCTCGATCTCATCGTCGGCAACGCGTACCAGTTGACTCTTGACGTCCTTGAGCACCACGTGATCCGCCGTCCGCTCCACCAGAAAGCCGGCATACACCTGGCCGCCGGTGGTTTCGAGCAAATACGGAATGAATTCCGGGGCAATCGCTTTCGAGGGATCGATGATCGTTTCCAGGAGGGTCTTGCGTTCATATTTTTTTCCGATGTTGCTCAGTTCCGGCCCGAGCGAGCCGCCGAAGCCTTGCACGGCATGGCACTGCTTGCATTGGGCCGCGGAGCTCTTGTTGAAGATCACGCGGCCGCGATTGGCGTCCCCGGCAAGCGACAGAATCTCGTCGGCGGAAATCGCTTTGCCCAGTCTCTTGGGCCGCTGGGCCTCGGGGATGAACTTCTCGTACAGCAGGCGCACGTTCAGGTCGGCATGGACCACTGCCTTGGCCACCGCCAATTGTTTCAGCTCGTCCGGCAGTTGGTTTTCGTCGATCAGGCGCAACAGGACCACCGCCCCGCCGCTGGAATCGACGAGTCGCTCGACCGCCGCGCGGCGCACCTGGGCCGAAAGCGCGTCGCCGCGGAGAATCTCGCGCAGCAGGCGAACGTCTTGCACGTCGACCAGCCCGCCCAGCGCAGCCCGCGCGACGGCGGGCTGAGGATCGGTCAACAGTCCTCGCAGTCCCGTGGCGATGCCCGGCGGTTTGAGCCGCGCCGCGACGCTGATGGCTTGTTCGCGCACTGCTGGCTCCTGAACGCGGGATTGTGCCAGCACAAGCACTTCGCCACCGAGCGCCGTGATATGCAGCTGGCCGATGGCCCGAATCGCGGCCTGGCGCAAGCTGTCGTCGGCCAATAGTCGGCGCAGAGCAGCGACAAACTTTTCGTCGTCCGCCATGGCCGTCCAAGGACCACGACGGTTGAGATTGGCCACCACCTTTTCCAAGACCGCACGGCGCAGCGTGGCCGGGCTCGTGGTGTTTTCGGCCAGTTTCAACAACCCCCAGCCGGCTTCCACGGAAGGAATGTTCACCGTGCTGTCGAGCACGAGCCTGGCGGACTTCTCATCCAAATCGGCCTTGCTCAGGCTGGCCAACAGGCTGTTGGCGGCCCGCTCGGGGCTCAGCAGTTGCAAGAGCGGGAATTGATCGACCGACAGTGGCCCGTTGCGTTCCAGCCGCGCGAGCAATTTCTCCTTACGATCGCCGGCCGCGATGTTGATCGCTTCCAGGAGATAGCGGTCGCGGCCGTCATACGTTGCGGCAATCTCGGCGAGCACGTCTTCGGCCCGTTGGCTTTCGAGTGCGCGGATGGCCAGCAATACTTCGCGGCGGACTTCGCCCGAGGAGTCGTCCGCGCTGTCCAGGATCGCGTCGCCATACGCATCGCCATGCCGGCGTAAAATGCGAATCGCCAACGCCCGGAACTGCGCATCAGGATTTTTGAGCTGTTCGACGACCGCGCGGCGCGCGTCGGGGCCGATCCGGTCCAAGACCCACAAGGCCCGAGCCCGATTGGTCGGCACGGGACCGGAGACGAGAGCCTTGAGCGCTTCGACGGCCCGCGCGCCTTCGGCCAAAAGCCGCTCGCGGGCCAGGAATTGCGTGGCCAGATTCGGGCTCTTCAACCCTTCAATCGCGTCGGCAACGGACGCATAGGGCCCGGGCTTATCATGCCGCTTCGGTTTTATTCCCTTGGGGAGCAACTGAAAAATGCGCCCTTGATCCGGATTGTTGTAGCCGTGGCCGCCGACGCCGCCGTCATACCAATCGGACACGTACAGCCGGCCGTCGGGCGCGGCGCAAATGTCGTCGGGCCGGAAATAGTCGTCTCCCTGGTTGCTCAGGAACACTTCGCTCGTGGCCTGCATGCCGCAGCCGGCCGGCACGTGGCGATAGACGCGGCACTGGCGCGGACCGGCGTCGGTGTGCAGCGGCGCGCCTGAGTATTTCGGTCCAAACAAATCGCCTTCGTAGAAACAAATTCCCGTCGGCGAGCCGAAGCCCGTCACGAGCGTCGCCGGCACATAGCCGGGAATGTAGCCGCGGAAATGCCAATGCTCGCGAAAGGGCGTCTCGGGCGAAAGCCGCGCGGCCAGCTCCTGCTTTCCAAACGGCGGTCCGCCGAACCAGCCGTAATTGCCCCCTTCCATGAGCCAGCAAATCCGCACGCTCTCGTTGCCGTCGTTGTCGTTGTCGCTCACGAACGATTCGCCGAACGAGCTGACGCAGACCTCGTAGGGATTGCGAAAATTGGCGGCCACGATTTCCAGCTTGCTGCCGTCCAATTCGCCGCGCATCACGGCTCCCCATTGATACTTGATCCGCGAGCCGTCGCTGCCTCGCACATCGAAACCCGTGTCGCCGTGCGACATCCACCACTTGTGGTCGGGCGTGAGCACCAGGCTGTGGGCGCCGTGGTCGTGATTGTGCCCGCCAAAGCCGGTGAGCAGCTTTTTGGGCGGGCCGTCGGCCACCAGATCGCCGTTACGGTCTTCGTAGACCCACAGGTCGGGGCTGGTGGCGACGTACACGCGCGGGCCGGCCACGCACACGCTCATCGGCGCAAAGAGGCCGTCGGCAAACACCGTGACTTTGTCGGCCTTGCCGTCGCCGTCGGTGTCTTCGAGAACCTTGATCTTGTCGGCCGGCGGATTCTTGGCGCCGCCGCGATACCATTGAATTTCGGCCACCCACACGCGGCCGCGCGTGTCCACGTCGATCGCGGCCGGGTTGGTGATCAGCGGTTCCGAGGCAAACAGCGAAACTTCAAACTCCGCCGCCGCGGTGAGCGTATGCAGCGATTGTTCCGGCGGCAGCTGAGCCGGCGCGCCAGCGGCCAAGAGCGCCGTGAGAGCGGACGCCAGTGCCGCTAAGAAAGCACCGCGAAAACTACCTCGCATGGAAAGCGTTCCTCAAGGCATGAACCGTCGGGGGCGGGCAGGAGGCACCGGGTCAACTCGAGCGCCGCGGCGCGTGCCTCTTGGCACATTGGCAAGCGCGCTCGGTCGCTAGCTAGTATAAATCGACTACGAGGCGGCGTGCAAACCGCGATGCCGGCGGGCGGTGTCTTGACTTTGTGTGCGGGCCGAAAGTCAGCGCCGTTCGACATCAAGCTCGGGGAATAAGGACTGGATCCTTGCAAGCTCGGCATCGGAAGTAGACGGCGCAACAACCAGGCCTGCGCAGCCCGGGGAACTTTCCCCAAGCAAACCAAGCATCCAAGGCGGCGATTGGTCAGGCACGTCAACGTGGTTTGGGCCCCATACGATCAATCCCACCTCTCCGCTTTCAAGAGCAAGACGCCGCGCCCGAATCCAGTTCAATTGGTAGCCCAACCAGCAGCCGAACAAAGTCACCAGCACGAACAACGTCCGCAGAGAGAATCGGAACCAGCGGCGCTTAGGCGCGGTCACGGGCGGAGCTTGACCCATATGTGCTTCCCGAAAAGCAGCAGTGCAAAAACAGCAACGAGTGCCAATTCCATCGGCCCAAGTTTGAACCAGTCGCTCATTCCTGCATTGTACCAGGGGGCGGATAATCAGAAGCCATCCATGCCCAACTGTATTTTCTGGGCTGGCTGTCTATTTGGTGGGTTCCACTGGTGTTGCTCGCATATGCAATCGGCCGACGACGAATCGGCTTGAGATTCATCTTTCTTGCAGTCGCCACCGAGGGGCTGGCCGTTGATTCCGACCACACTAACCCGAAGCGCAAGCGAGGGATTTTTGTAGATTCACACGAATCACTCGCGAATGGGGAAATCAACGGTCTGTGCGAAGAGCCCTCGCTTGCGCTTCGGCGAACGAAGAGCCCTCGCTTGCGCTTCGGGTTAGTGTTACTGCCTAACGCGGCGCGTCTTGGGCATCGCGAACGTAAAGGATAGCGGTTTCCAAACCGTCCGCGTCGTTAATATATCGTTTGCTGCCGCGCGCGGCCCACCAGCCTACGCACTGGGGCGGATTGCTGCGATCCTGTTGGTAGCCGCTGCTGCCGAAATTCCTTTAACCTGTGAGTGCACCATGACTTGAACTGGTCTCGCACTTCGTCGGGGTGTTCGCTGGCCGTAACCACGATGTGCAAATGATTCGAGCGGCAGTTTACAGCGTGCAACGTCCAATTTCGGATGCGACAGTGCGCGGCAATCGTGGTTTCCACCACGCGGCGCTCATCGTCGTTCAACCGGCAGGCGTCGTCGGCCATTCGCGCCGTCGCTTCCAGCTTCTTCACGGGGTCGGGAAGTTGGCAACCACGGCGATATTGCACCCAGCCGCGCTCATCGCCAGGCAACCACGTGCCGTAAGTTGGCCAAGTGAGAAAGTAGGCCAGCGGCTCGGGGAGCGGTATCGCGCTGCGATCAGCCATCGAAAGCTTTCCGTGCACGGGCGCGTCGAAAACGAAGAACCCTCGCTTGCGCTTCGGGTTAGTGCTGCGATGCAGCAACTATGCTAAGCGCGAGCGCCACTTCTATTCTTCTTCGACGATCGTCATATCGTCGACGATCGTCAGTTCCGGCTCGCTGGGCTGCTGGCCGGTGATGTACAGCCGCCAGGCGTCGAGCTGTTCCAGCGTGAGGCTGTTTTCGCGCGCGATTTCATGCTTCAACTCCCGTTGCGTGCCGGCCACGCTGACGTTGACCGTCAAGCGGCCGTTTTCCTGGTACGAAAAGCGGACTTCAATCGGAGTTTGCGCGGGCAGGCCGGGCGGCAGGTCGCGCACGACGCACTTGCCGATCTGCGAACAGTCTTCCGGCGTCGCGCTTTCGCCCTCGACGATCTGCACCAGGATCGATTGCTGCGACGCCTTCTGCGTACGGAACACGCGCTTGGCGGTCACCGGCAGCGGCGTGTTCCGCGGGATCAAGATGGCGTTGCGCTTGCGATCCGTGCGCGCATCGGTTGCCACCACGCCCAGGCTGTGCGAGTTGACGTTCTTGACCTCGATAAATGGTTGCTCGCCGCGCCCTTTGGCCAGCAGAATTCCGGCGTGCAGCGCCGCGCCGTGGGCCACGGCCTCGTCGACCGCCACCGACGCGTCCGGTTCCTTGCCGGACAGCTCGCGCAGCATTTTGGCGACCATCGGCATGCGCGTCGATCCGCCCACCATGAGCACGTAATCCAAGTCTCTCCAGCTCAAGCCCGCGGCCTGCAGCGTTTGTTTCGTCGTGAACTGCGTGCGGTTCAACAAGTCCTGAGTGATCTCCTCGAACTTGTCTCGAGTGACTTCCACGCGCACCGCCTGGCTCTTGTAATCGCAACTGATCGAGACTTTGTTGCGGGCCGAAAGGGTCCGTTTGGCGTCCTCGCATTCGCGCCACAACCGACCGGCCGTGTTGGGATCTTCGCGCGGGTCGAGTTTGTACGTCGCGATGAATTCCTTGGCCACGTAATCGACGAGCCGCTGGTCCCAGTCCTGGCCCCCCAACTGCACGTCGCCGTCGGTCGCCAGGGCCAAGAACTCGTGGCCGCGGATTTCCATGACCGTCACGTCAAACGTACCGCCCCCCAGGTCATAGACCAACAGCTTGCGCGGTTGGTTGGATTCTCCAGAACGATTCAAAAACCCCTTTAGGAAACCATGGGCAATCGCCGCGGCCGTCGGTTCGTTGATGATGTCGAGCACTTCGAAGCCGGCCATGTAACCGGCGTCTTGGGTCGCCTTGCGCCGTACTTCGTCAAAGTAGGCGGGCACCGTGATGACAACCTGGCGGAAGTCGCCAATATGTCGACTGGCATCCTGCCGCAACTTGTTAAGTACGAAAGCCTGCAGCGCCTCGGGCGGAAAACGACGCCCCTGTAAAGCCTTGTGAAACGTGCGGTCGCCCAGCTCGCGCTTCGCGCATTGGGCCACGCTGTCGGCTTCCGTGGCGATCGCTTTGAGCGCCTCTTTACCGACCACGGCCTGGCTGCCCTCGAATAGCACCACGCTGGGAGTGACCAGATCGCCCTCGGCGTTGACCAGCGTCACCGGCCGGCCCGTCTCGTCGATGTAGGCGACGGCAGAGTAGGTTGTCCCCAGGTCGATTCCCACCGCGGGTATCGTTTCGTGCGTCGTCATTTTCATCGGGCGAAGAGGATGGGCAATGTTTGAAACGGCGGATGATGCGCTTGTCGTTCGCGTGCAAATTTGGCGAGCCGCGATTGGCCCGCACGATGAGAACGAAACGGGCCGGATACGCTCACGCGTGATTCACCCCAAGCCAGGACCGAGCCGCGCCCGTCAGGGTGCCCGCGTGGAGGCCGTGCCCTGGGTCGGAGAGCGGCCCGACAGGCCCGGCAGCCGCAGGTGAAGCCAGTTGTAGCTCGGTTCGATTCGCATCAATATATAGTACCCTATCGCCAAACCGAGTGCCGCCGAAACGAGGTAGCCGGTCAGCATAATCGCGAATTTCCGGGACGTGAGCTTGCTTTTCTTGAACCGGTTGACTGTCGAGGCCTCGAGATCGTCCAGGGTGATTTCTTCGATCCGGGGAAGCGGGCTGTTTGTGGCGCTGGGCGGGGCCGCTGTCGCGACGGGCGGCGCCGCGGGCTCATCGTTTGGCTGCGACGCGGCTTGCTCCTTGCGATGGCGGGACAACACGTCCAGAATCGCCGTGAGTCCCATTGGCCCGGACAGCAACTTGCGCCAATCGGCCACCTGGCCCTCGGTCAGTCCGCTTTCGCGCTTGACATCGACCGGCACCGCCTGGCCGGCTTTCAGAATGTGGGCCTTCACCTGCAACCGGCCGGCGGAAGTGAATTGATACTGCACTTCGACAGGCCAGCCCTTGGGCAGCGCCGGCGGAAGATCGCGAAACGTGACCTGGGCGATCCGCGAGCATTCTTCCGCGTTGCGGCTCTCACCCTCGAGCAGTTGCACCGCGATCGAGGATTGGCCGTCGACGGTCGTCATGACTTTGCTGGCGGTGCCGCAGGGCAGCTCCGTGCCGCGCGGAATGACCACGACGTTTTCGGAGCGTCCGCTGACCGGATCGATCCACTCGACGCCCAAGCTGCGCGCCGTAAGGTCGGCGATTTCGACCTCGATCTTCGGGCGACGTCCTTCGCGCGCCGCCAACAGGCACTCGGCGTACAGCGCCGCGCCGCGGGCCACGGCCTCGTCCGGATGGATGTTGGGCGCGGGCTTCAAGCCCGTCAGCGTTTCCAACATGCGGCCCACCATGGGCATCCTGGTGGCGCCCCCGATCAGGAGCAAATGTGCCAGGTCGCGCCAGGCGAGGCCCGACTGCGCCAGCACGGCTTCCGTATGGCGCTTGGCCCGCGCGAGCAACTCCTCGGTGATCTCGTCAAACGTTTGCCTTGAAATCGTGATATCGGCGGCGTGAGCGGATCGCTCGACGTGTACGCGCGTTTGTTGCCGGGCCGTCAAGGCGTGCTTGGCCTCTTCGGCCGCCTCCAGAAGTCGCCGCACGCTGACCATGTCGTAGCGCGGATCCTCGCCGAATTGCTTGCAAAACTCTCCGGCCAGGTGCTCCGACAATTGCATGTCCCAATCGCGCCCGCCGAGCCGGGGGTCGCCGCTGACGGCCATGGTGCGGACTCGTGCCGGCTTGATTTCCACGATCGCGACGTCGAGCGTACCGCCGCCCAGGTCGAACACCAACACGCGGCAACCCGGCTTGTCGGCGGCGCGAGTCAGATAGCCTTGATTTTCGGCGAAGGCCAAGGCCGAGGCGAGCGTGTCGTTGATCGTGCCCAATACGTCGAGCCCGGCGATCTGGCCGGCGTCCAAGAGTGCCTTGCGCTGGGCCTGGTCGAAACAGGCGGGCACGGATAGCACGACCGCCGGCTTCGCCCCGCCCGCGATCGCCGGCTCGGCGCAGACGTTCTTGAACAGGCAGGCTTCAATCAGTTCGGGCGGCAGCAGCTCACCGCCGATCGCCCGCGAGTAGGCGGCCTGGCCCAGGTCGCGTTTTGCAC
>JBGQHN010000024.1:0-23516 GCA_041497975.1 Planctomycetia bacterium
GCCATTTCCGTGGCTCCTCGGTTGCGGGTACCCGCTTCGCATCGCGTTGTCTTCCCCTTGGGTACCCTGACAGGGGAAGCCGCTAAAGAGTTACGAGTTCACCTCGTAACATCGCGAGCCCCGTTCGGGACTCGGCATCCGTCAACATCCATGTTCGAGAAACGCGTCGATCGCGCTGGTTAACGTCCGCGATCCGCGGCCTGGTAACTTACTGAACTGTCGTCCGTCAGGTGCCATGTTCGAAGAAGTTTTCACGTCGGTTTCGGCGGCACGGTTGGCCTTGCATCGGCTCCCGCCCCCCTCGTGTTCGCGGATTGAAGCAGTATATGCGTCAGCGCGTCAAGGCGAGTTCGCTCAAAAACGACGATCCATGGAAAGTTTTTCGCCGCCGCGCTCAAGCGGCGCAAGCGCCAGTTCGCGCCGAGGCGAGTCGCCAAGGAAAACTCGTCGTGCGTTTCGGCGCCGCGCGCCGCGGCAAGGGTCAGCGCGGCGATCAACCGCGTGATCGCGCTCCGCGGTTCGCTGCTAGCAGTCGAGCCGCGAACATTTGGCGTCCTGATTGTCTAAAACGCACGTCGCAAATCTCAAGCAGGCTTTCGGGAACGGTCGGCGGCACGCCGGACGGCAAACCGAACTCCAACGCCTCGAATTGCTGCGCAACACCGACAACGAGTTCGAGTTGTCGCGGCCACCCGCCGGGGCCGACTCGGCAGCCACTTGGAAGTGAACCTTCGACTCATTATGATTGTCGCACGTTAACGTAAGGTAGCATGACAGGGCAGGCGGACCGCCATGTCCCTTGCCCGCGGCCGAGAGCGAGTTTTCCTGGGAATTGTCCGATGCCGCCCGCCATATCACGCATTGTTGCCGCTTTGGAACCCTCGGCCACGTTGGCCATGGCGGCCAAGGCCAAGCAATTGAAAGCGGCCGGCAAGACCGTCTACGACTTCAGCGTCGGCGAGCCCGATTTCACCACGCCCGAGCACATCTGCCAGGCGGCCGTGGCCGCCATGAAGGCCGGCCACACGCACTACACGATCGCCAGCGGCATTCCCGAGCTGCGCAGCGCGATCGCCAAGCAGTATCAAGCCACGCACGGCTTGGAATATGGCCCTGCGCAGGTCGTGGTGTCGAACGGGGCCAAGCATTCGCTGCACAACGTGTTCACCGTATTGTGCAATCCTGGCGACGAGGTGATCATTCCGGCGCCCTACTGGGTCAGCTATGCGGAACTGGTGAAGCTGACCGGGGCCATGCCGGTGATTGTCGAAACCCAGGAGGCAACCAACTTCAAGTTATCGCCCGCGCAATTGCGCTCGGCGATCACGGCCAAGACAACCACGCTGTTGGTTTGTTCGCCGTCGAATCCAACGGGCACCATGTATTCGCCCGAGGAGCTGGGCGAGTTGGCCGACGTGGTGTTGGAGCGGAACTTGACCGTCGTATCCGACGAGATCTACGAGCGGCTAATCTACGGCAAGCACCGTTTCGCCAGCTTCGCCACGGTTCGCCCCGGCATGCAAGAACGCACCGTGCTGGTCAACGGCGCGAGCAAAGCATACGCGATGACCGGCTGGCGAATTGGCTGGACGCTCTCGCCGGCCAACGTGGCCGCGGCCATGGCCGACCTGCAGAGCCAGGAGACGTCGAACCCCTCGAGCATCAGCCAATATGCGGCCCTGGCCGCCCTCCAGGGGCCGCAGGACTGCGTGGCACAGATGCTCAAAGAATTTACCCGCCGTCGCGAATTTGTCCGGCAGCGCATCGCCACGATTTCGGGTCTCTCGTGCCCCGAAATGGCCGGCGCCTTTTACGCGTTTGTCAACATCAAGGCACACCTGGGCCGAATGTACAACGGCGTGCGCGTCGACAACTCGACGCAGTGGTGCCTGGCCCTGCTCGAGCAACAGAACGTGGCCACGGTGATGGGTTCCGCCTTCGGCGCCGAGGGCTACGCGCGGATATCGTTCGCCACGAGCCTCGAAGCGCTCGAAGCGGGCTTCGACCGCATCGAAGCTTTCTTGCAGAGCCGCTAGCGCGCGGCGCGTCTGACGGAACTTTCGACTTGCGTAGCCGCGCGCCGGTCAATAAATTGTGGGGCGTCGGCCTGAGCCTGCGCGTGACGACCCCGAGCGCTGCAGCGCGAAGCCGCATGGCCGTGAGAGGCAATTGACCATGAATTGTCCAAACTGCGGCAGGCAGAATCCCGACAACGCGGTGATGTGCGGTGCCTGCGGAGCTTCGCTGACCAACCCCTACCGGCCACCCGTCTTGCCGGGATCCCCGGTTTACATCGATAACTTTTTGATGCCGGCCATCTTCTCGGCGTTCTGCTGCTGCCTGCCTTTGGGCATCGTGTCGATCGTTTATGCCGCGCAAGTCAACGGGCTATTGGCCGGCGGAGACGTGGCGGGCGCGACCAAAGCCGCGCAGTCGGCCAAGACATGGTTTTGGATCGCGTTTGGCCTCGGCATCGTGGTGCAACTGCTCTGGTTGTTGGTCGTCTTCGGCGCGGGACTCGCCGGCATCCAGGCGCCCCGACGATGACTCCACAGCCGCGCTCACGGCCGAGACTTGCGCTGCTTGCACGCCGCTTTGCGATTGTCGCCGCGGGCGCTGCCATCGCGCTGACGCTCTATCGGGTCGATCCGGCGAGCGCCCGTTGGCTGCCCATCTGTCCGCTGCACGAACTGACCGGCTGGCATTGTCCCGGCTGTGGGTCGACTCGCGCGGCGCACGCTCTGTTGCACGGCGACGTGATGCAAGCAGTGTCGAAGAACGCACTGGTGGTTTGCGGTGCGCCGATCGCGCTGGCGCTGTGGACCTGGAATCGCCGAAGAACCGGACACGCATGGACCACGGCAGTGCCGGAGCGATGGATCTGGTCGGTGCTGTTGGTGATGGTTGCCTTTGCTCTGTTGCGCAACGTGCCGTTCTATCCTTTCAGCCTGTTGGCTCCGCACTGAAAACGCTCATCGCGGCGGCCATTAGCGGCGGACACGGCGTTGCGCACGAAAGGGCGCAACTGCCGTCGGGTTTTCATTTTCCGACGCTTGTGCTAACTTTAGGCACGGCAATCGCAAACGGTGATCGGTTATAAGGCGTAGAATTGATTGCTAGAACAGGCTGTTCGTCCAGGCCCAGCGTCAGGACGCGGCGAGATGGCCGAGCGGTGACCGATCGGTTGGGAGAGTGCGCGCGTGAAGATCTTGATGGCCACGAGCGAGGCGATTCCCTTTGCCAAAACCGGCGGCCTGGCCGACGTTTGCGGCACTTTGCCCCTCGAGCTGGAGAAACTTGGGCACGAACCGGTCGTGATCTTGCCGGCCTATCGCCAAATTCGCAATGCCGGAATGCCCATCGAGCCCACGGGTATTCACTTCGAGATCCCGATTGGGCGCAAGACGGTCTCCGGCAGCTTTTTGAAAAGCCACTTGCCTAACAGTTCCGTGCCGGTGTACCTGGTCCACCAGGAGCAGTACTACAACCGCGCCGAGCTCTATCAGGAAGGCGGCCAAGTCTACAAGGACAACTGCGAACGGTTTGTCTTCTTCAGCCGCGCGGTGTTGGAAGCAGTGCGACTGTTGGACCTGCAAGTCGACGTGATCCATGCCAACGACTGGCAGACCGGCTTGTTGGCCGCCTATCTCAAGATCGAGTATCGTGGCGTGCCCGGCTACGAGCACATCGGCACCCTGTTTACCATCCACAACATGGCTTACCAGGGCCTGTTCTGGCATTGGGACATGCTGCTGACCGGGCTGGATTGGAAGTATTTCAATTGGCAGCAGATGGAGTTCTTCGGCAGCCTGAATCTGCTCAAGACAGGATTGATCTTCGCCGACCGGCTCAACACGGTCAGCCCACGCTACGCCGAGGAGATTCAAACCGCGCCTTTGGGCTGCGGGTTGGAAGGCGTGCTGCAAAATCGCCGTGACGTCCTGTCGGGCATCGTCAACGGCGTCGACTATCGTGAATGGGATCCGACACACGATGGGAATCTGCCGGCCAACTATAGCGTCGAGCGGTTCGACGTGGGCAAAGCGGTTTGCAAGGCCGAGCTGCAGAACCAATTGGGGCTGCCCGCCGCGCCCAACGTGCCGCTGGTGGCCTTCATCGGCCGCCTGACCGAGCAAAAGGGCGTCGACCTGTTGGCCGCCGCCGTGCGCGATTGGGTGCAGTCGCACGACGTGCAGTGGGTCATCCTGGGCACGGGCGAGGCGAGCTATGAGAACCAGTTCGCGATGCTCGCCCAGCGCTTTCCACAAAAAGTGGCGGCGCGGCTCGAGTTCTCGAATCGCCTGGCCCACCGCATCGAAGCCGGCGCCGACATGTTCATCATGCCCAGCCGCTTCGAGCCCTGTGGGTTGAATCAGCTTTACAGCCTGAAATACGGCACCGTGCCCGTCGTGCGGGCCACGGGTGGATTGGTCGACACGATTACCGACGTTAACGACAAGACACTGGCCGCCGGCACGGCTAGCGGCTTTACTTTCGGCGACTACAGCGCGCTGGCCTTGACCGAAGCCCTGCAACGTGCCTGCAATACCTACACGCAGCCTGAAATTTGGAAACGCGTGATCGAAGCCGGCATGCGCCAGGATTGGTCGTGGGCCCATAGCGCCGAACACTACGTCGAGCTGTACCGTGCGACTGTCAACCAAGTGCGTCGCGGCCTGGTTACCGGCAACGCATAGTGCGCGCCGGCCGACGCACCGCGAGACAGCGCCGCGGCGTCGCACCCGGGAAACATCGCCCACAAACAAGCGTGGCTTGCCAGATTTGTCCTCAGGCGCCTGTGGTCTGAAACCCCCGGGTTCGCCGATCGCTGGAAATGTTGCTGGAGACGCATCATGCGGGAGTTGTCGGTCGCCTTTGTCTGGCACCAACATCAGCCCTACTATCCCGACGACGTGGCGGGCTACAACCCGATGCCCTGGGTGCGGCTACACGGCACGAAGGATTACTGGGGCATGGCCATGCACCTCGACGAAGTGCCCGAACTGCACGCCACGATCAATCTCGTGCCCAGCTTGCTGGTTCAAATCCGGGCTTATACCGAGGACCACCGCCAGGACGAACATCTGCGCGTATCGCGATTGCCGGCCGACAGCTTGAGTGAAGCGGATCGCCTGTACTTGCTCGACAATTTCTTCATGGCCAATCCGGATCAGATGATCCGGCCTTACCCGCGCTATTGGGAGCTATACGAGCAGCGGGCGCCTGGCCGGGACAACGCGGCGCGGGCGCTGCGCCGTTTTTCGGCGCAAGACGTCCTCGATCTGCAATGCTTGAACAACATGGCCTGGTTCCATCCGATCGCCTTCGAACGTTTTGTGGATCTGAACGAATTTCGGCGCAAGGGGCATGGTTGGACGGAAGCCGAAAAGCAGTGGCTGCTCGACAAACAGTTGGAGTTGTTGGCCGAAGTGATTCCGCTGCATCGCAAGCTGGCCGAGCGCGGCCAGGTCGAGCTGACGACGACGCCGTTTTACCATCCGATTCTGCCGCTGTTGGTCGACAAGCGCTTGGCGCGGGAAGCGATGCCCCACGTCGAGTTGCCGCGCCATTTGGAAAGCCAGGCCGAAGACGCGGCCACGCAGGTTCGGCGGGCCGTCGAATATCACGCCAGTCTGTTTGGCAGCCCGCCCGTGGGAATGTGGCCCTCCGAGGGCTCGGTGGCCCAGGCGATCATTCCCTTGATTACCCAAGCCGGCATCGAGTGGATCGCCAGCGATGAAGAGATCCTGGCCCGTTCGACCGACGGCTGGATTTCTCGCGATGCCCAGGGCATGGTCCAACATCCCGAGATGCTCTATCGAGCCTGGCGGGTGGAGGAGAACGGACATCACTTGCAAATGATTTTTCGCGATCACGCGCTGAGCGACTTGATCGGCTTTCACTATCAGCGCTACGACCCGCGGCAGGCCGTGGACGACCTGATCGGAAAGTTCGAGGCGATCCACCGCGCCACCGCCCCCCGAACGCCCGGACAATCGCCGCTGGTGAGCATCATCCTGGATGGCGAGAACTGCTGGGAATATTTTCCCAACGGCGGGCTCGAGTTCCTGCGCGGGCTGTATCATCGCCTCGCCGACCATCCGCAACTCAAGCCGGTCCGCGTGCGCGACTATTTGCACGGCGATCCGGCGCCCGATGCGCTGGGTCATTTGTTCGCCGGCAGTTGGATCAGCCACAATTTCGCCATCTGGATCGGGCATCCGGCGTGCGATCGCGCCTGGGACCTGCTGGCGGAAACGCGCGACGTGCTCGTCGAACAGACCGCCGCGGCGACAACTTCGAAAGCAAACCTCGCCCGCGCGTGGGAAGAACTCTACATTGCCGAGGGGAGCGACTGGTTCTGGTGGTTCGACGAACACCATTCCAGCAGTCAAGACTGGCTCTTCGACGAGCTGTTCCGCAAGCACTTGCAGAACGTGTACGCGCTGGTGGATTTGGAGCCGCCGGTGAAATTGCTCAAACCCATCGGGCAGGATCGAGGGCACCCGCTGCTTTTCGCCCAGCCGACGGGGCTGCTCGAAGTAAAGATCAACGGCCGGGAGACGTACTTCGAGTGGCTCAATGCCGGCGTGCACACCGTTTCGGCGGCGCGCGGCACGATGACCATGGCCGACTCGCAGCGGATCGAGCGCGTCTATTTCGGTTTCGATGGCGAGCGTCTGCTGCTGCGGCTCGATGCGCACGGAAGCATCTGCCAGCGGCTGGCCGACGTCGAGACGCTGCGCGTCGCGTTTCTTGAACCCGCCGGCTTCGAGCTTCTGGTCACGCATCCGTCCGACCCCAAACCGGCCGTGCAATTATTCCATAACGAGGTGCCGGTCAGCGCGGCCGGGATCGAGGCGGCCGCCGATACGATTCTGGAAATCGCCGTGCCGTGGCGCAGCCTGGCCGCGAAGACCGATGCGCCGCTCGGATTTTTCGTGGAGTTGATCGGCCGGCACGGCCAGCCGCTCGAGCGAATTCCGCATGAAGGCGCGATCGAAACCACCGTTCCCTCGCCAGACTTCGAGCTGATGATGTGGCAAGCCTGAACGCGCGCGAGCAAAGCGAATTCTCCATGTCCGATTTACGCAAAGATCCGATCGTGGGCCGCTGGGTGATCGTGGCCAAGAACCGCGCCAAGCGGCCCCACGACCTGCTGGACGGCCCCCCGGCGCGGCCCACCAGCGGCTTCTGTCCATTTTGTGAAGGCAGCGAACAACACACGCCGCACGAGATCGTGGCCTATCGCCACCCGGGTACCCACCGCGACCGGCCCGGCTGGCGCATCCGCGTCGTGCCCAACAAGTTTCCGGCCCTGGAAATCGAAGGCGACCTGAACAAGCGCGGCCAGGGCATGTACGACATGATGTGCGGAGTCGGCGCGCACGAAGTGATCATCGAGTCGCCGAGCCACGTGATGAGCACCACCGAATTGACCGGCGACCAATTGCGCGACGTGCTATGGATCTACCGCGATCGGCTGCTGGATCTGAAGAAAGACCGCCGTTTGGTGTACGGCATGGTCTTCAAGAACGTGGGCGCGGCGGCCGGAGCCTCGCTGGAGCACACCCACAGCCAACTGATCGTCACGCCGATCGTGCCCATCAGCGTGACCGAGGAGATCGCCGGGTCGCACGAGTTTTACCGGCATCGCGGGCGTTGCGTGTTTTGCGACATGATCGAGCAGGAGCTGAGCTTCGAGAAGCGGATCGTGTTCGATTCGCCCGGCTTCGTCGCGTTCTGTCCGTTCGCGGCCCGGTTTCCCTTCGAAACCTGGATCGTACCCACCGGTCATGCCAGCCATTACGAAACGCTTTCTCGGCACAGCTCGGAGGAACTGGCGCGCGTGATGCAGCGCGTGCTGGGCAAAATTGAAGCCGCCTTGGACCGGCCCGCCTACAATTACATCATTCACACCGCGCCGTTTGACACTCTGGCGTTGGAGCATTATCACTGGCATATAGAGATTATTCCGCGCGTGACGAAGACCGCCGGCTTTGAGTGGGGTACCGGCTTTTACATCAATCCCGTCCCGCCCGAGGATGCCGCCACCTTCATGCGCGACTTTCCAGCCCATCACAAATGACGCAAGAAATTCCGACCAGGACAACTGGATAAATGGCGGCCGGTTTGCCGATTATGTTCACACACGCCTGAACAATCTGTATTCTTTGGCCCCACGCCTTTTTCGGCCGCCCATGTCCAACTCCATCCGGTTCATCTTTATCCTGCACGATCACCAGCCGATTGGCAACTTTGACCACGTTTTCGAGCAGGCGTACCAGGACGGCTATCGTCCGTTCCTCGACGTTTTTGAGCGCTACCCGCACCTCAAAATTGGCCTGCACACCAGCGGCTCGCTGTTGGAATGGCTCGACGCGCACCACGGCGACTATCTCGACCGCGTGGCCGCCTTGGTGGCCGCGGGCCGAATCGAAATCATCGGCGGGGCGTTCTACGAACCGATCTTGTCAATGATCCCGCGCCGCGACCGGATCAATCAGATCCAAAGCTTTTCGCGGTACCTGGAACGGCGGCTCGGCGCGCGGGTTCGCGGCATGTGGATTCCCGAACGCGTTTGGGAACAGAGCATGACCAGCGACCTGGTCGCGGCCGGAATCTCTTACACCGTGCTCGACGACTTCCATTTCAAGAATGCCGGGCTGTCGGAAGACCAATTGCACGGATACTACCTGACCGAGGACGACGGCAACCTGCTGTCGGTTTTTCCGGATAGTGAGCCGCTGCGGTACATGATTCCCTTTGCTTCGCCGCAGGAGACGATCGATTATCTGGGCGGCCTGGCGGCCCGACACCCCGGTGCGATCGCCGTGTTTGGCGACGACGGGGAGAAGCTCGGCGCATGGCCGGAAACGAAGAAGCACGTGTACGAAGATGGCTGGCTGGTCCGGTTCTTCGACTTGTTGGCCGAGAACCAAAGTTGGATCCAATCGGTCACGCCGGCGGAAGTGATCGACAGCACGCCGCCGATCGACAAGATCTATCTGCCCGAGGGCAGCTATCGGGAAATGACCGAATGGGTGCTGCCCAGCGAGCAGTTGGCCGAATACGCGGCCGTGCGTCGCGAGCTGGAGAACGACCCGCGCTGGCCGCGGATCGCGCGCTTCGTGCGCGGCGGCTTCTGGCGCAACTTCCGCGTCAAGTATCCCGAAGCCGATGAAATGTACTCCCGCATGATGGCCGTGAGCGGCCGGCTGCAAGCCGCCATTGACGGCGGCGCGCAGGGCGACTTGATCGAGCAAGCGCGCCGGGCCCTGTACCGCGGCCAGTGCAACTGCGGATATTGGCACGGAGCGTTCGGCGGCGTCTACCTGCCGCACTTGCGCAACGCCATCTATCGCGAATTGATTACCGCCGACACGCTAATCGATCGGGCCCTGGGCAAGCCCGCAGCCCGCGTCGAGCTGACCAGTTACGACTACAACTTTGACGGTCGCCAGGAAGTGCAGCTCTCGGGCGACAAGCTCGTGGCGATCTTCGCGCCCAGCCGCGGCGGCATGCTGTACGAACTCGATGTCCGCTCGATCGCCCACAACCTGCTGGCCACGCTGGCGCGCCGGCCCGAGGCTTATCATCGCAAGATTCTGGCCGGCGCCGATGGCCGCAACGACGTGGCCGGGGTCACCGATCGCGTCATTTTCAAGCAGCAGGGACTCGACACGCGACTGCAATATGACGCGCATCCGCGCAAGAGCCTGTTGGATCACTTTTACGATCCCGAGACGACGCTGGCCGTCGTGGCCAACGGCGAGGCCAGGGAGCTGGGCGACTTTTTGTCGCGCCCCTACGAAGCCCGCTTGCGACGCAACCCCAATCGCATGCAGGTGCAACTGTCCGGCCAGGGGGTGGTCGACGGCGTGCCGCTGCGGATTACCAAGAGCGTGACGCTGGAAGCCGGCAGCGCGGCGCTGGAAATCGCCTACCTGTTGGAAGGCATACCCCAAAACCGCCCGCTGCATTTTGGCGTCGAATTCAATTTCGCGGGTTTGCCCGCCGGTGCCGACGATCGTTACTTCTATGGCGACGCCGGGCACCGCCTCGATCAGCTTGGCGCCCGACTCGACCTTGTCGACGCGCGTGAGATTGGCCTGGTCGACGAGTGGCTGGGCATCAACGTCAACCTGGCTTTCTCTCGCCCCAGCGGCCTGTGGACGTTCCCGGTCGAAAGCGTCAGCCAATCGGAAGGTGGTTTCGAGCTGGTGCATCAGTCCGTCGTCGTCCAACCCCATTGGATCGTCGAGGCCGACGCCCAAGGTCGCTGGTCGGTAGTCATGAACCTGGCGATCGACACAAGCGCCGCCGAAAATCGCAACGAGCGGCGAGCCGTCGCGCTTACGTCCTAAGGCCGGTCACTCGGTGCGTGTGACCGTTCGGGCAATGCTGCCAGGCCGAACCAATCGACGCGCGGACTGAATTCTTCGGCCCGATAGGCTAGTTCGGCCAATACGGGCGGCACGGCCCGGCGGCGGATTTCGCGGGCATTGTGGGCGATGCTTGCATCGGTCGCGCGCGCTATGGGCTCGTTGAGCACGATGCCCGCCACGTGCAGCCCGTCGCGAAACGTGGCGGCAGTAATCAGGGTTTGCAGCACGTGGTTGATCGCGCCCAATTCGTTGCGGGCCACGACCAGGATCGGAAAGCCAAATTCGTAGGCCAAGTCGGCCACGAATTCGTCTTCGCCCAGCGGAGACATGAGTCCGCCGGCTCCCTCGACCAGGACCACGTCGGATCGCTCGGTCCAGACGTCGAGCCCGCTGCGCAAAAGATCGGCCTCGAGCTGTTTGCCTTCGGCGGCGGCGGCCAGGTGCGGCGCCAAGGGCGCCGCGAAAACCTGTGGGCAGACTTCTGCCAGGCTGCCCGGCGAACCCGCGGCTTGCCACAGCGCTAGCGCGTCGTCGCAAACAGGCGTGCCCTCGCGCCGCGAACAGCCGCTGGCCGCCGGCTTGTACACGCCCACGCGATGTCCTTCGGCCACCAGCGCGCGAGCCACCAGCGCCGCCACGTACGTCTTCCCCACGTCGGTATCAGTGCCCGTGATAAATAAACCGCGAACAGGTTTGCGCGCCATGGGGCATAAGCTACCATGAGTTTGATGGCAAATTCAAATCAAGAGCACGGGCCAGATACTGCCGACGCTCGACCGGACAGCGTCGTTGTGGCGCTGGTCCAAATGACTGGCCACGCGTCGAAAAGCCACAACGTCGACAAGGCGCTTGCGCGCATCGGCGAAGCGGCCGCGGCCGGCGCCAACGTCGTCTGCCTGCAAGAACTGTTCGCCGGCCAATATCCTTGTCAGAGCGAAGATCATCGCCGCTTCGACGAGGCCGAGCCGATCCCCGGACCCACCAGTGACGCCTTGGCCGATGCCGCGCGGCGGCACGGCGTGGTGGTCGTCGGCTCGCTTTTCGAGCGGCGCGCGGCCGGCTTGTATCACAACACGGCGGTGGTCTATGACGCCGACGGCACGACGGCCGGCATCTATCGCAAGATGCACATCCCGGACGATCCTTTGTATTACGAGAAGTTTTACTTTACGCCCGGCGACTTGGGCTTTCGCGCGTTCGACACGCGATTCGGCCGCGTGGGCGTGTGCGTTTGCTGGGACCAGTGGTATCCGGAAGCCGCGCGGCTAACGGCCCTGGCCGGGGCACAAATTGTGTTCTATCCCACGGCCATCGGCTGGCTGCCCGACGAAAAAGAAGAATATGGCGCCAGCCAGCACTCGGCCTGGGAAACCATGATGCGCAGCCACGCGATCGCCAATGGCGTGTTCGTGGCGGCCGCCAATCGCACCGGCCGCGAGGGCCAGCTCGAGTTCTGGGGGGCCTCGTTCCTGGCCGATCCCAACGGAAACGTATTGGCGCGGGCCGAGCACGACAAGGAGGAAACGCTGTTGGTCGAGTGCGATTTCGACAAGATCGACTTCGTCCGCAGGCACTGGCCGTTTCTGCGCGACCGCCGCATCGACGCCTACGGCGATTTGACGAAGCGTTTTTTGGACTGATCAGGCGCGCGCGCTTCCCGCGCGACCTCGAGCAACGGTTGCCTTGAAAGCTCATGTCCACCGCCACGCCCGCATCGCTCGGATACCGCCTGCCGGCCGAATGGGAGCCGCACGCGGCGACTTGGCTGGCCTGGCCCCACAAGCTGGAGACCTGGCCCGGCAAGTTCGAGCCCATTCCTCATGTATGGGCCAGGCTGGTGAGCACGTTGGCCGAGTTTGAACCGGTGCACATCTGCGCCGGGGGCGAAGCGGTGATGGCCGAGGCCCGCCGGCTGATCGGCGCGGTGCGCAACGTCGTCTTGCACGACATTCCGACCGATGACGTGTGGGCCCGCGACCACGGGGCGATGTTCCTGTCCGGCCCGGCGTCGCTGCCGCCGGCGCTGGTGGATTGGCAGTACAACGCCTGGGGCGGCAAGTATCCGCCGTACGACTTGGATAATGCCGTGCCCGCTCATATGGCCGAACTGACCGGCCGCCGCCGCTTCTCGCCCGGCATCATCCTGGAAGGGGGCGCCATCGACGGCAACGGCGCGGGCACGCTGCTGACCACCGAAGAATGCCTGCTCAATCCCAATCGCAATCCGCAACTTTCGCGGGCCGACGTGGAGCGATATTTGCGCGACTATTGCTGCGCCCAGAAAATCCTTTGGCTGGGCGGCGGCATTTCCGGCGACGACACCGATGGCCATATCGACGAGCTGGCCCGCTTCGTCGCGGCGACGACCGTTGTCGCCGCCTTGGAGGATGATCCCCGGGACGAAAACTACGAGCCGCTTCGAGATAATTACCGCCGGCTCACCGCCTTCAGCGACACGCTCGGCCGACCGCTCGAAGTCATCCCAATCCCGATGCCACGGCCGCTGTATTTCAACGACCAACGATTGCCCGCGTCGTACATGAATTTTTACATCGCCAACGGTGTGGTGATCGTGCCGCAGTTTGACGATCTGGCCGATCGCGTGGCGGTCGAAACGCTGGCGCGGTTGTTTCCCGGCCGGCAAATACGCGGGCTCGACGCCGTCGATCTCGTGTGGGGACTCGGCGCGTTCCACTGCATCACTCAGCAGCAGCCGCAGTGAGCCGATGAAGCTGAGATTCTCCTGTTGGGTGCCATGCTCGCGCCCCGCGAGCATGCCGTCTGACACTCGAATTCGCGCATGCTTGCGAAGCGAACGCATGGCACCCGGCCGCTTGCGTGCTCACGAATACGTGCCCATGACGTTCTGATCGAAGTCGATGATCGAGCCAGTCATCAAGCCCGCGCGCTCCGATAGCAAAAAGGCAACGACCTGGGCCACTTCGGCCGGTTTCACCAGCCGGCCAAACGGCTGCGCCTGCTCGGCTTTGGCCAGCCAGTGTTCGTCGGCCCCGTGAAACCGCTTTTGAATTTCGTCCTCGCCGGGCGTGTCCATCCAGCCCAGGTTGAGACCGTTGACGCGAATCTGCCTGGCAAGCACGGACTGCGCAACGTTCTTGGTCAATGTCACGAGCGCGCCCTTGGACATCGAATAGGGGCAGAGAAACGGCTGGCCGCCGTAGCTCGACATGCTGATGATATTGACGATCGCGCCGCGAATTTCCTTGTCGATCATCAACCGCAGAGCCTCTTGCATCAAGAAGAACGGGGCCCGCACGTTCAGCGCGATGATGCGATCGAACAGTTCCGGCGACGAATCGAGGATTGTGCCTCGCTGGCTCGTCGCCGCGCTGTTGACCAGATAATCAACGCGGTCGAACGCGGTTCGGGCCGCGAGAACCGCGTTGCGACAATCTTCCACGCGGGTCAGATCCGCGGTTACGAACTGAGTGCGACATCCACGCGCGGAGAACTCATCCGCCAATCGGCGGCCGTTGTCGACATTCCGCCCGCAGATCACGAGCCCGCCGACCATGTTTTCGTCGATCAGCCGCCGGGCGATGGCTTCGCCCAGACCTTGAGTGCTTCCCGTCACGATCGCGACGCGCGGCTCAGATGTGGACATAAGCAATCATCCTCTGCCGGGCCGGCAAGACCCAAGGAGCAGCGGCTCTAATTCTTCAAGTAGAACAGCGCCAATCGATCGCCCCGCTTGTCGGCGGCGTTGGGCCGCAGCACGAGCGAACCCTCGAAATTGACCGGTTCCAACAGCATGTAGCGCCAGGCCAAATCGCCGCGGCGGCCGCTCAAAGCCCGAGTGAAATTGCGTGGCTCGCCGGGCCGGCCCCAAAACGCATCGAGGTCGGCCATCGCCCAGCCGTCGCAGTCCTTGCCGTCGACCGAGAGCGAAGCAATGCCGGTCGTGGCATCCTCGGCCTGGCCACACACCAGCGCGACCCAGCGGCCGCCGCCGCTCTGGCGCACCAGATCGGTCATTGCCGAACCGGCCGGCTGAAACACGCCCCGCAAACGCATCCGCGCAGCGTAGTCCTCGCGCGTTTTGTCGTTGGCCGGGTCGACAGACATCGAAACCGCGACATTTTCAATCGGCTTCGAACCGCGGTTGCGGGCCGATACCGTCAGGCCGGCTCCGTAGGGCATCGCCAGCAGATTCGCAAAGCCCTCCTTGCCGGACATGACTAGCGTGTCCAAGTCCTTGAGATCCTCGCCGGCAAAGGCGGGAAACAAAAAGCGGGCCGGCGCGGCGATAGCGGGCACCGATTCGCCGTCCACGGCCACTTCCAGCCACAGGTCATTGTTGGCGAGCACCGAGCGGGCGGCCCGCAGCTTGAGCCAGTTGACAATGCCCGCGCCATCGAGCTTCGCCAGCTCGACAGTGGTGCCCGGATCGATCGTGCGCGGCTCGGAATTGACGCGGTCGTAGATTTCGGCCTCGCGCAGCTTGCCGACCAGGCCTTCGTGACGATAGGTAATCGCGGCCAACATGCCGCGGGGAATGCCGGGTTGTTTTAGCGAATAGCTTTCGACGGCCACGCCGGACGGAAAGGTGACATAATCTAAGCGATAGGTGGCCGCCAACGGATCGCTGACGACGATTTTCAAACTTCTGGCATAGGCCAGGCACATGAGCGCCGGCTGATCCTGATGCGCGGCCGAGGGGACGTTGTCGGATACGTGTTCGGCGGCGCACTCGATGCGGGGCTCGTCTTCGCCGTCAAAGTAAAAGGCAATTCGCCCCGCTGCAAAGGTGGTCCACAGCCGCACCAGCGCCCCGGGCCCGGTCAGTTCGGCCAGCACGTGCTCGCCCCCCTTGGGCAAGCTTTTCGAGACCACGCCCGAGCCCAGGCCGTCGGCGCGCGACAGCCGCTCGCTGTTCATCAACCGGTCGAGCACGATATACGGTCCGCTCTCCACGCGCGGAGCGTACCAGGCGTCGAGCCCCATGCCGTCGGGCGCCTCGTGCACGTAGATCTCCCGAAAGCGAACCTTGCCGCCGTGATCCTGCAAGCCCAACCAGCCCTTGAGATGACGATGCTTGACCTCGCTCATGCGGTCGGTGTTGATTTGCTGGACCAGCTCGTCGTTGACCCAGGCCGAGACCATGCGGCCGTCGGCCTTGATCGTCACGCGATTCCATTCTTCGGATCGATCGGCCCGATCCAACGGCGGCAGATTGCCGTAAATGGCCATCGTCGAATCCTTGACTTCGCCCGGCTGATCCAGAATCTGCAATTCCATGCCATCGCCAGAGGGCCAGCCGTCCTTGGCCGTGCGGATGGCGACTCCCGAGTTTCCGCCCTTGGAGATTTTGTATTCGAAGGACCAGGTGAAATTGGCATATTCCTTGTCGGTCCGCAGATAATGCAGCCCGCGATGCGACGTGGGGATGATGTCGCCGCCGTCGACGGCCCAGGTGCCCTTATTGTTGTTGACGAACCAGCCGTTGAGATCCTGGCCGTTGAACAGCGGGTTGCCGCGTGGCTCTTCCAATCGCAATTGATCGAGCGTGGCTTCGCCCGATGGCACCGACAGCGCCAGGCCGAAGCGGCGATTGCGCGCTAGCGCGACCTCGCTTACGACTTTGCCGTCGACAATGACCGACAGCGTGCCGCCGTTGCGCCGGATGTCGGCCGTGTGCCTGGCGCCGGAGGTTGCCTGGTCGATTTTAGCGCCTGCCGCCAAAGACACATCGCCATCGCGCACCGCGCCGCAGCCTTCGGCCTCCTTGAGCGTCAACTGCAAGCCTGGCCCGGAGGGCACGTCGGGAAAACCCACGTTCCAGGCGCCGCCGGGACCAACCGTCCACTGAAAGCGGATTTCGAAATCGCCCAGCGTCCAGCCGGAGAGCAGCGGCGTCGAAAGCGAGTTGCCCGTCAAGCGACCCTGGCTGATGATCCAATGGGCCGGAATCGCCGCGCCATGGTCCCAACCGGCCAACGAATCGGGCCGCAACAACTTGACGCCCAGCGGCTCGCCGGCCGAAAGCGGCGCAACCAACGCCACGAGCACCCCGCAGCACGCGAAAACCCAACGCATCAAGGTCGTACACATCCGAAAAACCTTTTCAAAGTTGTTCGTCGAAGTTGTTTGTCAGTGCAGGTGATCGAATCACACGGCAAGCGAAGCGGACTGGGCCGGCGCCGGCTCGCCTCGGGAGCTACAAACCCAGGAATTCCTCGAGCGCGTCGCGCATGACTTCGGGGCTGGCGTCCTGGCCGGTCCAAATCTTGAAAGCAATTACAGCCTGGTTCACCAGCATCCCCAACCCGTCCAGCGTCTGGCAGCCGCGCTGGCGGGCATCGCGAATCAATCGAGTTTCCGGTGGGTTGAAAATCACGTCGGCCACGACCATGTCGGGCTCGAGGGTTGGCACGGCCAGTGGCACGCGAGCTTCCGCGTCGCCCAACCCGATCGAGGTGGCGTTGATGACCACTTCGCTTTCCGGAGGGACCTCGTAGCTTCCCTCCCATTTCACGAAATGGCTCGCGACGCGCAGCTTGTCATTGACGAGGGCCACCAGCTCCTGACCCCGCTCTTCGCCCCGGTTGACCACGGTAATCTGCGCCGCGCCGGACAGGGCGACCTCGACCGCGATGGCGCGGGCCGCGCCACCGGCGCCAAGGATGACAATGTTTCTGTCCGCGGGATCGACCAGCGATTTGAGCGACTGCACAAAACCCTTGCCGTCGGTGTTCTCGCCCACCAACTCGTTGCCGACGCGATTGACGCAGTTGACCGCGCCCATCAGCGTGGCCGCTTCGCTGGTCCGATCGAGATATTGGATCACCGCGACTTTGTGGGGAATGGTCAAATTGCAACCGCGGAAGCCCATTGCCCGCATCCCGGCGATCGCGTCGCGCAGTCCTTCGGGCGCGACTTCCAGGGTCAGGTATCGCCAATCGAGCTTTACCTGGGCGAAGGCCTTCTCCATCATGTACTGAGTTGGATTTCCGGCCACCGGCTGGCCGAAGACCGCCACGATTTCCTGGATGGCAGGGTGGGACACTGGCGCGGATACCTTGAAGAACTGTCGACGCTTCGCACGCAAATTCTTGCCGTCTATCTTGATCAAGCGCCCCCGCGATTGCAACGCCCGAGAAACACCAGCGGTGCAAGCGCGGCAAGTCTCACGGAATCCAAACCTTGACGGCACCGCGACCTGAGTCGGCCTCGGCCTTGCGGCGGGCTTTGATGCGCACGTACGGAGCGACGTAACGGCTGCGGTGGCCGAAGCTGCCGATTGCGGCGCCGGCGTCGGCATGCATCGGCTCGATCACGTCCTCGATCGCAAACCCCGCGCGGCACATTCCGCCCAGCAACTGTTCCCAGCGGTGCAAGTATTCGAGCGTGCCCGCCTCGCGATGGGCACTGGCGTCCGAGGGCGGCAACGGGCCGCTGCGATAATACGTCTCGACAATCTCATAGCCGCGCGGCGACGGCTCGACGGCCGTTTGCAGGCTGGCGGGTTGCTTGTGCTGGCTGATGTACAGCCCGCCGGCTACCAGCGCGCGGGCCACTTGCCGATAGACTTCCAATACGTCGCTCACGTAGCAGGTGCTGACCGGTTGGATCACCAGGTCAAAGCTCGCGGCCGCGAGCGCAGAAAGGTCATCCATCGAGCCTTCGATGGTGCGCACGTCCAGCCCGCGCTCGGCGGCGACTTGTCGGTCGATTGCCAGCATCTCGGGGCTGATGTCGACGACGGTCACCCGGGCGCCGGCCGCGGCGTACAGCGCGCTTTGACGTCCGCCGCCGCTGGCCAGGCACAACACGTTGCGACCCGTGATCGACGGACCCAGCCATCCGGCCGCGTCGACGGCGGCCAGCGGATTGGAAAAATCCTCGTCGCTCGCCGGCCGCGTAAAGCGCCCGCCGGCACGGACGCGCGCGTCCCAGGCTTTGCGATTGTGATCGTGGTGGGATGTCATCGAAAGGCGTGTCCAGATGCAACCGCACGAAATGTTCCGCAAGCGGCCTCTCGATTGGACACAAGCGCCGCCGCGGCTGTCAACGCCGGCGGCGATGGTTGAACCCCACGACGAGCGCTATGCCCAGGGCCAGCAATGGGGCGCCGGCAGGCTCGGACACGCGATTGATCACTCCCACGCCGTCCAGGTCGAATCCACCGGAGGCAAAGGCCGTGGGATAGGGCTCGTTGACCAGGTTGCCCAGCGAATCAAACGTGCCTAATGCGGGATCAATCGAGCCCACGACGTCGAGCAGGCGGACCAGCGCAATGTGGTCGGCGTCTACGTTTGGCGAGAGGCCCGCGATTTGCGCCAGGTCGAACGGCGTGCCGAATCCGCCGCGATACTTGCCGGCCAGGTTGTCGAGATTCGTGGGGTCCAGCGCGCCAAAGCTGGCAACTTGCGTGGCGGTTTGCGTCAACGAGACGGCAGGGAAGCGGATGAAGTCGCTTCCGTTGGAGCTGACTTCGACAAGCGCCAGTTCCAAAAACGCGTCGGCAAAGCCGTTTTCGAACACGGCAAAATCGAATCCCGGACCGTTGGTGATCGGGTGTGCGAAGCTGAGGGTGATCTGGCCGCCATCGCCCAGGCTGACCACGTGCGACGAGTTTCCATCGGCCGGCCCGAGGGCCTCGCCGCCGGTTCCGAACGACGCCAGCGCCCCGCCGGGATTGGCGATGTCCTGCGGACCACGAACCAGGTTTTGAAATCCGCTGGCCCACTCGACGAAGAGTCCACTGGTGTTAGGGATTGCCGTCGATCCGACCTGTCCGGCCGCGGCGGCGTAGGGACCGGCCCATGCCACGGAACCGGCGAGTTCGCATGCCACGATAATTGCCAAAATGATGGACGTTCGCATCAGACGCTCCTTCATATTTGAGAACCAAGCGCGCAGCAGGTTACCACTCGCGGATTGCCGTGCGCGCAGTAGTC
The DNA here is from genome assembly GCA_041497975.1 of Planctomycetia bacterium. Classification (GTDB taxonomy): domain Bacteria; phylum Planctomycetota; class Planctomycetia; order Pirellulales; family PALSA-1355; genus PALSA-1355. Next base: position 19,310 of record JBGQHN010000024.1, read on the forward strand.
CACGACAAACGCGATTCGATCTCACAAGCGGACGAACGCGACGAGAATCAGCCGGTCGGAGTCTGAAGCGCGGGCGCGCCGCGGCGGCGCATGCGCCGCGCGAGGCCCGTGCACGATATCGCCAACAACAATGCCAATACGGCGGCGCTGGGCTCGGGCACCAAAAAAAAGAACGCAGAGGCCGGATAGATTCCTTGTTCGTTGCCAAATCCGGTCACCAGAAACCGGTCATTGGCCCGATCGTATTCAACGCTCGAGTATCCTTGATTCTCGTACAGCCGGTTGTTGCCCTGGGTGTCGAACATCGTGACGCCGTCGGGTCCGCCGGTAAACAGAAATCCACGGGCGTCGATAAACATGCCCGCGCCACTGTTGTTATCCAGGTCGTTAAGCAGGGCGCCGTCGCCCCAATCGAGCTGCGTGGCATTGTCGTAGGCCGTGTCGAGATCGCTGAGAGCAAAGCTGCGCAGCTCGCCGCGACTGGGACCAAAACCGACACCGACGTAAAGCCGGCCGCCGCCCACGGCCATCGAAGCGCTGGCTCCCGGAATGGCGTCGATGACGGTCGCGTTGGAGCCGGTGACCTGGTCGAACACTGACACGCTGCTGCCGGTGAAGCTGGCGTTGCCGCTGTCGACGAAGAACTTGTCGTTCGAGGCGCCCAACGGCGCGGCCAAAAATGAATGGTGGAAATCAATCTTGGCGATTTCGCTCGAACTGTCCCCGCCGGACGCGGGAATGCCGAACACCAGGCCGGCGTGTGCTCCACCGAGAATGCCCCCGCCGCCGTTGCCGACGAGCAATCGAGCGGCATCGCGCGAAAAGGCAATTGGCCCCGCGTCGGCGCTGCCGCTGCCGACCGTGCCGATTGACACAAAATTGTCGCTGTTGAATCCGTTTTGCTTCAAGACGTTCGCGCCATCCCACACGTACATCAAGCCGTCGTTGGGTCCAAATGCGACGGAGACGCCGAACGCGTTGGGTGGGGCCGGCCCGGGCAGGGAGACCGAAACCGAGGGCGGCGGCAGCAGCTCAGCCGAAACCGAGGACGCCATCATCAGCGCGCACAGCGCATAGCCGGCCCAACGAACGGACAAAAGATCTATCATTGTAGGAATTCTCCGCGCAGGATTGTGGGTCTGGTTTGAATTGGCATTCAAGTAGTTGGCTATGGGGCTTCCACGAACGAACTCTCGACAACTTCGTTGCCGTTGCGCGTACACAGCGAGGCCAGCGTTTCCAGGTCGATCTGCTCGAACAGAAAATGAACTGAGCCGTCGCAGAACAGCACGTTGACACCCGACGGGTGATCGCTCCACATCTCGTTGTCCTGCCAGCGATACTCGGGCAGCGAGCGGTTGTTGATCGGTCCGCTGGTGTCGAAGATGTTTTCGCCGTTGGACCATTGGCCGTCGAAGGCGGGCCCACGGCCGGTGTCTTCGGACACCACGATCGTGTGGCTCGTTCCGTCGACGATCTGAGCGATGGCAATGCCGCGCTCGTAAACGAGCACGCCGTTCATGTACGGGCGGTTCAAACCGCTGAAGCCGAAATTCCCGCCGTAATCGCCGAAGGCCAGGTCGTCGCCCGGGTCCCAGTGGCCGTTGCGGTTCACGTCGCCCGCGGTATCGCCCTTGCGATCGGCCGCCAGGGTCACCGTGCTGGGGCAAAGATAGACGGGAATGATCGTGCCGCCGGCCGCGCGGTTCTCGGCGCTGTTGTAGGCCTTGCTGAGATCGAAACGGTCGTAGACGTTGCCTTCTTCGATGAACGGCAACACCAGCACGCACCAGGACAGTTGCCGGGCCTTCGGCTTGCTGCCGGTTTTGCGATCGAGCGCCCCAGAGGGAAATACGCCCACGGCGTCGTGATAGGCCAACAGCGCCACGCCGATCTGCCGCAAATTGTTGGCGCAACTTGCCCGACGGGCCGCTTCGCGCGAGGCCTGCACGGCCGGCACCATCATCGCCACGAGCGCGCCGATGATCGCGATCACGACCAGCAGCTCGACCAGGCTGAATCCCGGTCGGGCCCTCGCGCAATGTTGAAAGAGTCGGAAGCTAAGCACGGCAAAACGTGCGCACACCCAGCTCGCGCATGCTCGCAGCGACACTCCGGGCCAGCCCGCTCAGATGCGCGCGCATGCGCATCGAGAACGACCCGCCAGGAGAAGGCGACGGCAAGAACGAGCGATTAGCGGCGTCCTAAAGGCCTACGAAAACTCCGCGGCTTCCGTCCCACGCGGAAAGCCACCGACAACGCGTTGGTAGGTCTTCTGACTTCCGAGAAATCGGGCAGGCTGGCCTTCTCGTCGCACGCTCTTTGGCCCGATCTCGAAAGATCGTCCCAGGCGACAATGGCTCGAATCAGCCTTTCCTTAGCACTCGGTCACAGCGGCGGGGCCGTCCCGGTTTCGCACCGGAGTTCCCTGTTTTGTCGGCCGTTTCAGCAGCGAAACAACCGACCACCAACGCACGCTACGCGGGCAATGTAGCAACATGAGCGAGCGTTGTCAAATATGCCGCGAAGAAGATCGTGCGCGACCTCGAAAACTCGACCAGAAAAAAGCTGTCAGGATGCCGAAGGCACAAGAGGGTTACTTCCGCGCTGTCGTAATGTCGCGTCGAGCTGCACAAGTTGTCGTGGCCACCCCGCGTGAATCCCGAGGACGCTAATTGCCGTTGCGGTCAGGTGCAGCGGCTGGTTTGGCCGACAATTGGAACGAGTCGAAGAACTTCTGAACGTCCTTCGATGCAAGCCGAACCTTGGGGACATGAACAGAGACTTGGAAGAGTTGGTTCTTCGTCGCAAAGATTTGCGCTTTGATGACTGCCCCCTTGGGCGGAAGCAGTTCGACTTCCAATCCGGGATGGCCGGCCAGATCGATATGCCTCTCGCTTTTGAGTTGTCCGCGGGACGCGGCAAGCAGATCCTGCCGACCGAGGTCCAATAGTTTCTCCGTCCCGCCGAGCTGGCCTGCCAGATCTTCAGGAAATCGAGTGGAAGTGATCATGAACAATTCCTTTCCATCCTTCGGCGTCACGATGAATTTGTGCAATTCTATCGGGCCGGCTTCGGTCTCCTGCGTTTTCTGCTCCAGGTGGGGTGTTCCAGGCATGAGTGCCTGAAAATCCAGTCCTGGAGGGGCGACCTGCTTCCAATCAGCAGCATCGAGGTTGGAACGGGAAAAGAGGAAAAAACCGACAAGACTCGTGCCGAGCACTCCGAGCGGAACCAGGGTCAGCAGGAATCGATACCCAAAGCTGCGGTCCGCCACCGAAAGGGACCCCGAGTCCGGCCGGAGATCCCGGAGCAGTCGCTTTCTGCGGTTCGGGAAGCAAGCAAGGATCAGCAACCCGGGCAGCACGAGATAGCCGAGGAGGCCGAACCAACCCGACTGCCCCTTCCATCTCATGTAATTCACGCATCCCCAAATCTCCCAGGCCCAACCGGCGAAGGAAAGGAGCACCCCGAGCAGCAATCCGCCATCAGTGCCCTGTGCGGCAACACTGCTTCCCACGAACATAAGTGCCACGCCACATCCAATGCCAAGGTTGGCGCTGAACTTGAAAGCATCGGCCCGGGTGTTGTCTCCCTGGACCGAATGGTTGGCATGGTCCAAATCGGACGCGGCTCGATCGCTGTGGTTCGTGTTCGCGCCAGAACCAGGCTTTGGATTCTTTGTTTGTGCGAGTTTCAGCCCTACGATTAGGCAAACCAACCCCGGCAGGAAAGTCCCTACCAAATAACTGACACTTGGGGCCTTGGATGCGCTGATACCCGCTGCAGCGAGCCAAAAAGCTCCGAGGCCAACAAGGACGACGCCTAGTGTTTTCATAAACGCGCCTCTAGTCGCCGAACTTTTCTGTAGAGAATCCCGGAAACGCGGGAATCCTGCTCTCATGAAGAAAGCCAGGGCGCCAATTAAGAGCCGGCCACGACCCATGAGCGTCGCCATTCTATCATATCGTTTTGCCGCGAGTTGACGCGTTGGGCAATCCCGTCTACCTTGCCTCGGGGAATTACCGCGCGGCGCCGGCGCGCGGCTCACGTGCCATCACCTTCGGCCCTTTTTTGGTCTGCCGTGCGCGCACCGATTTCTCAAACGCCGGGTACGGTCGGTCCCCTGTTGCGCTTGGTGTGGCCGGTGCTGGCCGAGCAAGTGCTGGTCATGCTCGTCGGATTCTCCGACACGCTGTTGGCCGGC
>JBGQHN010000025.1:0-23452 GCA_041497975.1 Planctomycetia bacterium
CACGCCCGGGCGACGGCTTCGCGTGGGCTACGTCTCGCCGCATTTCCTGGCCCATGCCGTTACTTTCTTCACCGAGCCGATCCTGGCGACCCACGATCGCGAACAGTTCGAGGTCTTCTGCTATTCGGATGTGGCCCTGGAAGATGCAACGACCGAGCGACTACGGAGCTATGCCGACCAGTGGCGCAATTGCGTCAATCTTACCGATCAACAACTGGCCGATCTCGTGCGGCGGGACAAAATCGACATTCTCGTCGACCTGACCGGGCATATTAGCGGGGGCAAGCGACTGCTGGTCTTCGCGCGCAGGGCAGCGCCGATCCAGGTCACTTATATCGGCTATCAGAATACGACCGGCATGCTGGGAATTGACTACCGCCTCACCGACGCCTACGCCGATCCACTTGGCCAGACCGAGGCCTTACATACCGAACAGCTCGTGCGGCTGCCCGGGACCTTTTTCTGCTACCTGCCGTCGAGCGATGCGCCGAACGTCGGCTCTCTGCCCGCGTCGGCGGCCGGTCACGTGACATTCGGTTCGTTCAACAACTTCGCCAAGATCACGGCCGACGTGCTGCGGGCTTGGGCCGCGATTCTTTCCAGAACGCCGCGGTCGAAGTTGCTGATTTTGGGCGACATGACCGATTCACTGCAGGTGCGGCTTGTCGAATCATTCGAAAGGCACGGCGTCGGCCGCGAGCGATTGGAGCTGGTGCATCGCGTGCCACGCAATAAATACCTGGACTGTATACAACGAGTGGACATAGCGTTCGACCCTTTTCCGTTCAACGGACACACCACGACCTGCGACTGTCTGTGGCAAGGGGTGCCCGTGGTCACGCTCTCCGGCCAGACGTATGTCTCGCGATTCGGCGGAAGCTCGCACCGTACGCTGAAGTTGGAGGAACAGATCGCCCGCACGCCGGAACAGTATATCGAAATCGCCTCGGCGCTGGCCGCGAATGTCGAGACGCTTGCGCGACTGCGCGGAAGTTTGCGCGACCGAATGGCGGCATCGCCGCTCTTGGACTTTCAAGGCTTCACGGGGCGCCTTGAAGCCGAGTATCGGCGGATGTGGATCAAGTGGTGCAATGCCTGACGGTCAAGCCATGCCAACCGTTGCTGAAATTCTTGCGCTGGCCAAGGCGCATCATCGCGCCGGTCGGCTGGAAGAAGCCGCACAAGGGTATCGGCAAGCGGTTCAGACAGATCGCAACAATTTCGAAGCACGCTTCCTGCTTGGCGCGGTGCGTCACGCCTTGGGCAAACTGAACGAGGCGGCCGCAAGTCTCCAACAGGCGACACGGCTAAGTCCGCATCATCCGGGCGCCCGGCACCATCTGGGCGTCGTCCTGGCACAGCAGGGGAAATTGGACGCGGCCATTGCCAGTCTTCAGGAAGCCCAACGACTGGATCCCCACTCCGTCGAGATTGCCAAGAACTTGCGGCACGCGCTGGCGGCCAAAGACAAAAGCCTGGGCAACCTTCTGGCATCGCAAGGAAAACTGGACGAAGCGGCGGATTGCTATCGCAGAGCTCTGGATCTGAAACTCGACGATGCCGAGACCTACAACAATCTGGCGATCGTTTTGGCCGAGCAAAAAAAGTTCGACGACGCGGTGGCCTGTCTTCACCAGGCGCTCGAACTCGACCCCCGCTTTCCAGAAGCGCACATGCACCTGGGCATCGTCTTGGCGGAGCAGAACAAATTGGACGAAGCGACAGCCTGCCATCGACGCGCTTTGGAGCTTAAGTCAGATTATGCCGACGCGCACAACAATCTTGGCAACGTACTGCTGAAGCGCGGCAGCTTCGAAGAGGCGGCGGCCTGCTTCCTCGAGGCCTTGAAGATCAAGCCCGACTTTGCCGAGGCCCATTACAACCTTGGCAATGTCTTGAAGACGCAGGGGCATCCAGAACAGGCGATTCCTTGCTATCGCCAGGCCGTGACGCTGAAGCCAGATTTTGCCGACGCCCATTACAACTTGGGTGTCGCGTATGAACAGCACGAGGAACTGGCTCGAGCGACGGACTGTTACAGGCGCGTTATCGCCCTGAAGCCCGGCGATGCCGAAGCACACAACAATCTTGGCTTTGTGTTGCAGCGGCAAGGAAATCTGGACGAAGCGGCGTCCTGTCTGCACTGCGCCTTGCAATTACGGCCCGACTTCGCGGAAGCGCACAATAACCTCGGCACCGTTTTCGAGAAGCAAGACAGGCTGGACGACGCGATGAACTGCTTCCACAGTGCCTTGCAGCTAAGACCCGACTTTGCCGAAGCCCACAATAATCTGGGAATTGCCCTGGAGAAGCAAGGAAATCTTGACGCGGCGCTAACATGCTACCGCCAGTCCTTGCGGCTCAATCCCGATTTAGCCCAGGCTCATACCAATCTTGGTTTCGCGCTTTTGCGGATGGGCAACTTCGACGACGGCTGGCAGGAACACGAATGGCGCTGGAAACGACGGGGGACGGCAGAGCCGGACATTTCAGAACCACGTTGGACGGGCGGCGCCGTTGCTGGCAAGACTGTTTTACTGCGGAGCGAACAAGGCTTCGGAGACACTCTGCAATTCGTTCGATACGCCGAACTGGTCAAGCGGCAAGGCGCCACCGTGATCGTTGAGTGCCCCGCGGTTCTAACGCAACTGGTGGCCAGTTGCCCCGGCGTGGATTGCGTGATTGCCAGCGGAGAGCCTCGACCCAAATTCGATGTCCACGCGCCGCTGTTGAGCCTGCCGGCCATTTTTCGCACGACGATCGACACCATTCCGTGCAAAGTGCCCTACCTGTTGCCTGCCACAGACGTCGTTGAAAAGTGGCGAGCAGAGTTGGGCAACGACAAGGGACTTAAGATCGGTATCGCGTGGCAGGGAAACCGCGACAATATCTCAGACCGTCAACGCTCGATCCCGCTGGCCGAGTTCGCGCGGCTCGGAGGCATGACTGGAGTCCATCTCTACAGCCTGCAAATGGGCGACGGTCGAGAGCAATTGGCCGCGCTGGCCGAACGGGCACCTATCACCGATCTGGGTGACCGGTTGGGCGACTTTCATCACACGGCCGCGATGGTGCAAATTCTCGATTTGGTAATTACATGCGATTCGGCGCCAGCCCACCTGGCCGGCGCTCTGGGGGTGCCGGTTTGGGTAGCGCTCTCGTTTGTGCCCGACTGGCGCTGGTTGCTTGCGCGAACCCATAGCCCGTGGTATCCGACCATGCGGCTGTTTCGGCAATCGCGGCGGGGCGATTGGGACGGCGTGTTCCGGCGCATCGCGGAGGAACTAGCCGGCATGAGATGACCGAAGATGAGTCGACGTCAAGGCTCGTCGGCTTCCACTAGCTCTTGCAGCTCGCACCACCGTTGTTCGATGGGCGCCAGCTCTTTGGCGATCGCGGTGATTTCCTCGTGCAGCCGCAGGGCTTCGGTCGGATCGGTGGCTTCCAACAATTCGGCGTTGAGCTGGCGTTTTCGACCGTCGAGCCGTGCGATGTTGCGCTCGAGCGCCGCGACTTCCTTGCGCAGTTCCCTTTGTTGTTGGCCGCGCTGTTTGCGATCCAGACGCGGCGCCGGCGGCTTGGCTTTTCCGGGCGATGCCTTCGCGACCAGCTCACGCTCGCCGTCGTCGATCTCCTTATTGACGTAATACAAATAGGCATCGTAATCGCCGCGGTAATTTACGACCCGGCCGGCGCGGACTTCGATGACCGCGGTGGCCACTCGCTTCATGAAGTAGCGATCGTGGCTGGTGAATAGCACCGTGCCCTGGTATTCAATAAGCGCTTCGGCCAGGGCGCCGACGGTGTCCACGTCCAAGTGGTTGCCCGGCTCGTCGAGCACCAGCACGTTGTGTTGGCTGAGCAGCAACCCGGCCAGGCATAGCCGCGCGCGCTCTCCGCCGCTGAGCACCGAGATCGGTTTGTTCACGTGCTCGCCCCGGAACAGGAAACTGCCGGCCAGGTCCAAAATCGCCTGCGACTTCGTGCCCGGCGCCGCCGCGTATTCCAGGTATTCGAGCACGGAGCGCTTTTCCGGCAGGCTCGTGTAGACGTGCTGCGCGTAAACGCCAATGTCGCATCCGTAGCCCCAACGAATTTGTCCGGCCAGCGGCTCGAGCGACGAAACCACGGTCCGCAAGAACGTCGTCTTGCCCTGGCCGTTGTCGCCGACCACGGCCACGCGCATGCCGTGCTCGATCTCAACGTGAATATCGCGGGCCACTTCGCAGTCGAGATATCCGATTGCCAGGTCGGCGCAGCGCAGCGCCGGACCCTTGCGCGGCTCGACGGCCGGGGGCCTTATGCGGACGACCGGTTCATCGGCCGCAATCTCGATTTCCTGCAGGCGTTGGAGTTGCTTGCCTTTCGATCGGGCCCGCGACGCCGTGCTGGCTCGCGCGCGATTCTTGTCGATGAAAGTTTCGAATTGCCGGCGCTTCGCCAGGATCGCGGCGCCGGCGCGCTCGTCGTGTTCGCGCCGCTCGCGTTGGTTCTCGAGAAATGCATCGACTGGCCCGGGGAACATCGTCAGCTTGCCGCGAGCCAGTTCGAGCGTCTGGGTGCAGGTGGCGCCCAGAAATGCCCGGTCGTGCGAGACAATCAGGCAGGCCTGCCGAAAGTCGCGGAGAAAGTGCTCCAGCAGAATCTGTGTGCGCAGGTCAAGAAAGTTCGTGGGTTCGTCCAAGAGCAGCAGATTCGGATCATGCAGTAGCAAGGCCGCCAGCTTGACGCGAGTCTGCCATCCGCCGGACAGTTTTTGGATCGGGCCTTGCAGGTACGCGCCCTTGAGCTCAAACCGCCCCGCCACCTCGCCGCAGCGCCAGTCGGGCTGGCCGCTGTCGCGCATCAGGAATTCGATAACCGTTTCGCCGGGCAAGAACGGGTCGTGCTGCCGCAAATAGCCCAGTCTCAATTTCGGATGGCGAACGACCTCGCCCTTGTCCAGTTCTTCGTCGCCCAAAAGAATCCGGCAGAGCGTCGACTTGCCCGCGCCATTGCGCCCGATAAAGCCGACCTTGTGCGCATCGGTCAAGGTCACTTCGGCACCGTCCAAGAGGACCTGGTGGCCGTAGCTTTTGTGGGCGTCGAGAAGTTGTAACAGCACGGCCATTTCCGTGTTCCAGTGGGAAGCCGCCCCTTGACCGGCGGCGCATCGGACAAGAATAGTCGCGGCCGCGACGGAGGTACAGGGCGAATGCCAGGCGTCGAAGTTGTCGCCGCGCTTTCACGACGACGCGTCACAATCGCTCGCGGTTGGGGCGCAAACGAGGGGACGCGATCCGGCCGGACGGCAAGATCGCGTCCCTTGAGTTTTGCAAATCCGAAAAAATGCTTAAGCGGGCTAGCCGCTTAGGCCCGTCGCTACTGCAGAATCTTTCCGGTGTCGGCAATGATGCTCTGAATTTCGCTCTTGTCCAAACCACCAGGACCAACCGCGTGGCTGGCCGCTACTTTGCCGTCACGATAGATCGTTACGGTGACTTCGGCGGCGGGATTGATGTTGAATTCGGAGGGTCCGTTCTCGTTGTCTTGCGGAACGACAAGCGCCACGTTCTCAATCTGGTGCTTCGCGGCAAATTCCTTGGCCGTAGCCTTTAGTTCGGCTGGATTCGAGCCGAGCAAATTGACGAACGACGACAACTTCTGGTCGGCGTTCTTGGCTACGTGCTTGTCCAACTCTTTCACGAGCGCAGCTAGCGAGCTATCAGCCTTGCGGGCAAATACCATCACGACGGGCTTTTTGCCTAACATGCATCGATAGCAGAAATTGGCGCCGACCTCCTTGCCATCGTTCACCGCGCCGCCGCATTTCTCGACGTCAAACGCACCAACCAGATCGCCGGGCTGCAGACCGCTTGTCAGCTCGGCGGCACGCACAGCCGTGATGCCCACGAACAAAATAGCGGCCAAACCCAATGTGACTGAAGCTTTCATCGTGCGAAGTCCTCCTAGGTAGTGGTCAAGTCGATTCCGGAAAAAGACTACGGTTGCTCGATTGTACGGAAAACCCGAACGGTCGGTTCGTGAGTTTTTGGTGAGACGCAACACGTCGTTTGCGGGCGCCCAGACTGCCAGGCGTCATGGGGCGTGGTGGTCGGCATGCCGCCATTGTAAACCTCGAAGCGGCTGGCGGCCAGACGTTCGCCGCAAAGATGGCTGTATTTTTGGACACCGGCCGCGGCGCTGCAAACCGGCAGCGTCTAGAGATTTACTTCCATTTTAGGCGTCGGCGTTTTGCCTCGATGACGCCGACAGGCTAAATTGTTACCACTCCCCCGAGCAGCGTACTGTCCCGACATCCGCGCTGCATTTGTCCCGCCGAGTCACCGTTTGAGAATCGCTCTGATGAGACCCATGGTTTTGGCGCTAGTGGGCTTGTGTTGGACCGGCAGCGTCCTGGCAGCCGACAACGAGCTTACCCAGGCTGAAAAGAACGACGGCTGGATCCTTTTGTTCGACGGTCGTTCATTGTCGGGCTGGATGACCAGTAGTCAAAGACCCAGCCAGCGCGAGGTGGAAGATCACGCGATCAATCCACACAAATGCGGCGGTTACATGATGATCCATGAGCGGCCGTGGGCCGACTTCATGCTGGCTCTCGATTTCAAGATTAGCCGGGGCTGCAACAGCGGCGTCTTCGTTCGCACATTCCCGCTGACGCCGCGTCCCGGCAAGGATGTGGGTTATAATGGCATCGAAGTGGCAATCGACGACACGACCGGCGCAGGCTATCACGACACGGGCGCAATTTATGATCTGGTCAAGCCGCGGCAAAACGCGATGCACCCCGCCGGGCAGTGGAATCACTTGCTGGTCACATGCGATAATAATCGGATTGTAGTTGAACTCAACGGCACGAAGGTCAGCGAGATGAACTTGGACGAGTGGACGTCGGCGAACAAGCGTCCGGACGGCTCGGACCATAAGTTCGACGTGGCCTTCAAAGACCATCCCCGCAGCGGTTACATCGGCTTGCAGGACCACGGCGGCGAATGCTGGTTCAAAAACATCAAGCTCAAGCCACTGACCCGATAGACACTCCCCACGATCGGCGACTGCGAAGCAAGTCCGCGCGAACGGAGCCGCCGCACTTTTTTCCCTCGAGTCCATGGCTCGCACCAACCAACTCGCCATGCCACGCTTGCTGCCACTCTTGATCGGATTCGCGGCGTTCGCGTGCATGGCGCCGTGCTGCTTGCCGTGCCGGTCCAGTCGTGCGGATGAGCCGAGCGGCAAGCCGGCGCCCGTCGATTTCGCCCGCGAAATCGAACCGATCTTTACTGCGCACTGCCACAAATGCCATGGTTCAGAACGTCAGGAAGGCGGCTTGCGGCTCAATGCTCGTGAAAATGCATTGGCCGGCGGCGACTCGGGCAAAAAAGCAATTGTCCCCTTCGACCCTCAAGCCAGCCGGCTAGTCAGAGCGATCAGAGGATCGGATGACGAGATTCAGATGCCGCTAGAGGGCGAAGGTCAGCCGCTCGGCCGGGCGCAAATCGAATTGATCGCACGCTGGATCAATGAAGGAGCGACCTGGCCAGCCACGGCGCCGTCGGCCAGGCCGAGTCATTGGGCATGGCAAAAACCTCGTAAGGCCAGGCTTCCAGACGTCCAGCACACCGACTGGCCGCGCCATGCGATCGACTATTTCGTGTTAGCGCGGCTCGAGAAGGAGGGTCTTGCTCCGGCTCCCGATGCCGATGCCCACACTCTGGTCCGACGCGTCTACTTGGATCTTACCGGCCTGCCCCCGACGCCCGATCAGGTCTCCGAATTCATAGGCGATCACAATGCCGGAGCGTACCATCGCATGGTCGATCGGGCCCTGGCCGAGCCGGGCTATGGAGAGCGCTGGGCGCGCGTGTGGTTGGATTTGGCACGATATGCCGACTCGAAGGGTTATGGTTCCGATCCACTGCGCACCATCTGGCGCTATCGCGATTGGGTGATCGAAGCGTTCAATCGCAATCTGCCGTACGATCGCTTCACGATCGAACAATTGGCCGGCGACCTCTTGCCACAACCGACGACCGACCAGATTCTTGCCACCGCATTTCATCGTAACACCATGGCCAACGACGAGGGGGGCACGGACGATGAGGAATTTCGCGTGGCGGCGGTCAAGGACCGTGCCGAGACGACGCTGCAAGTGTGGATGGGCTTGACCTTGGGCTGTGCCAAGTGCCACAGCCATAAGTTCGACCCCATCACACAGCGCGAATACTACCAGGTCTATGCGTTCTTCGATCAGACGGAAGATGCCGATCGAGCCGATGAGTCGCCGCTGATGCCGATTCCCACCCGAATCGAGCGCCAGCAGATCGCCGAACGGCAGGCACACATCGCGCGGATCGAAAAGCAACTCGCCACCCTGCCGGCTCCGCGCGATAACGAAACCCGCGTCGCGCATTGGGCCCGCGTGGTGGTTACAAAATTCTTGGATTTTCAGATTGCCGGTTTCAAGGCGCGCATCAAGCAGATCGAAAAGCAGGTCGCGATGACGCCCGTCATGCGCCAACTGCCCGCTGACAAGCGTCGCGTGACCCGTACGATGTTCAAGGGCAACTTTCGAGTTCCCGGCGAGCCCGTGGACCCGGCGGTGCCCGTCGCGTTTCATCAGCTGACCGACGGGGCCCCCCTCGACCGGCTCGGGCTCGCCCGGTGGCTGGTCCATCCGGAGAATCCACTCACGGCTCGCGTGATGGTCAATCGCATCTGGGCGCAACTGTTCGGCGTGGGGATCGTTGCCACCGAGGAAGATTTTGGAACCCAGGGATCGCCGCCCACGCATCCCGAGGTCCTCGACTGGCTGGCGGTCGAGTTCAGGGATGGCGGCTGGGATATCAAAGATCTGCTGCGGCAAATTGCCACGTCGGCCACATATCGCCAGTCATCGAGTCGTTCGGCCAACGTGCTGCAAGCGGACCCCAATAATCGATTACTAGCGCGCGGACCGCGTTTCCGCTTGGAAGCGGAGATGGTGCGCGACCAGGCGTTGGCGATTGGCGGGCTGTTAAGCCGCAAACAGGGTGGTCCTTCGGTCTATCCGCCTCAGCCGCCGGGGTTGTGGCGCGCGGCCTTCAACGGCCAGCGCACCTGGGCAACCAGCAACGGCGACGACCGCTATCGCCGCGGACTATATACCTATTGGCGGCGCACTGTGCCCTATCCGTCGATGGCCGTGTTCGATGCGCCCAGCCGCGAGATTTGTTCGCTGCGAAGAATTTCGACGAACACTCCGCTACAGGCGTTCGTCACGCTCAACGATCCGGTGTATGTCGAGGCGGCGCAGGGGTTGGCGCGTCGGATTGTCAGTCAGGGCGGCCAAAGCGCCCCAGATCGCGGCGCTTTCGCGCTCGAATTGGCGCTTGTGCGCCCGGCCAAGATAGAGCAGGTCGATCAGATCGTGGCCCTTTATCGCAGCGCCTTGGATCACTACCAGAAAGATGCAAAAGCCGCCGCCGAGATGGCCACGGAACCGTTGGGCCCGTTGCCATCCGGTTGCGATGTCAGCGAGCTGGCCGCCTGGACGGTGGTGTCCAACGTGATCTTGAATTTGGATGGCGTATTGACCAAGCGCTAAATCGAGTCGAGGACATGGCGATGCATCCCTATTTCCAACGAACGCGAGCGTTGACGCGACGCCATTTCTTCAAACGCTGCCAATTGGGCGTCGGCGCCATGGCGCTGGCGTCGCTGTTGGAACACGACGCCGTGGCAGAGACGTCGTCTCAGCCTGCGAATCCCTTGCAACCCAAGCCGCCGCGATTTGCTCCCCGCGCGCGAAACGTCATTTACCTGCATATGTCGGGCTCGCCGCCGCAACAAGAGCTGTTCGACTGGAAGCCGAAGCTGGTCGAACACAACATGCAGCCATGTCCTGATGAGCTCTTGAAGAATCAACGCTTCGCCTTTATCAAGGGACATCCGAAGCTGTTGGGCACGCCGTACAAATTTAAGCAGTACGGCCCGAGCGGCGCCTGGATTTCGGAACTCCTGCCAAATATCGCGGCCGTGTCGGGCGAGTTGGCCATCATCAAGTCGATGCACACCGACGAATTCAACCATGCGCCGGCGGAACTTTTTCTGCACACCGGATCGGCGCGTGCCGGCGGAGCCTCAATTGGCTCGTGGGTCACGTATGGGTTGGGCTCAGAGAGCCAGGAGCTGCCCGGCTTTGTCGTATTGCTCAGCGGGGGCACGGATCCTAGCGGCGGGAAGAGCGTGTGGGGCAGCGGCTTCTTGCCGTCGGTCTATCAAGGCGTGCAATGCCGTAGCGAGGGCGAACCAATTCTGTACGTCTCCGACCCCAAGGGCATGTCGCGCGAGATGCGACGGCGAAGCCTCGATGCTTTGCGGAACCTGAACGAATTCGAGCTCAAGGAATTCGGCGATCCTGAGACGCTCACCCGCATTTCCCAGTACGAGCTGGCGTATCGCATGCAGCTTTCGGTTCCCGGCGTGATGGACATTTCGCAGGAACCCAAACACGTTCTCGAGGCGTACGCCGCCCAGCCCGGGGCCGCGTCGTTTGCGAACAACTGCCTGCAGGCCCGCCGGCTGGTAGAGCGCGGCGTGCGCTACGTGCAGTTGTTCGACTGGGGCTGGGACATTCACGGCACCGGCTCGAGCGACGACATCGTCACCGCGCTGCCCAAGAAATGCAAAGAAGTCGATCAGCCCATCGCCGCCCTGATCAGCGATCTCAAAGCGCGCGGCCTGCTCGACGAAACCCTGGTCGTTTGGGGAGGCGAATTCGGCCGCACGCCGATGAACGAAGAGCGAGCGGGCTCAAAGTTCTTGGGCCGCGACCACCACCCACATTGCTTTACCATCTGGATGGCCGGCGGTGGCGTCAAACCCGGTATCGTCTTCGGCGAAACCGATGACTTCAGTTATTTCATCACTCGCGACAAAGTGCCCGTGTTCGATCTCCAAGCCACCATGCTGCATTTGCTAGGCCTCGATCCTCACAAGCTCAGCTACCGTTACCAAGGCCTGAACCAGCGACTGATCGGCCCCACGGAGCAGCCGCGCGTGCGGGACGAACTGCTAGCTTGACTGCTTTTGCGTTTTGCACGGGACATTCGCTTGCAGGCGCGATCGGCATTCGCTCTAGGACGGGTTCGCCGATTCGGCTATCATCCGGCCGCTCGCTATCAAGGCCGATTCGCCTTAGCGGCGCTGTCGTTGGCAATTCCGTCGCAGAAGGGGATCAAGGATGAACGTTCGTTTGTTAATGGTCGTGGCCGTGGCCGTCATCGCAACGCAGGCCAATGCCCAGGAGAGGGGCGGCCGGAAGACCGAACTCAAAAGCCTGCGCGAAAAAGCCAGCTACAGCTTCGGCATGACGATGGGCAACGGTCTCAAGAAACAGGCGGTCGACATCGATATCGACCTCCTCGTCCAGGGCTTGCGAGATGCGACCGGCGCGGGCAAGCTAGCGCTGACCGAAGAGCAAGCGTTCGAGGCCATGGAAGCCTTTGAAAAGGAAGTCACTGCGAAGCGGGCCGAAGACTCAAAAAAATTTCTTGTCGACAACAAAAAACGCCAAGGCGTCAAGGTGACCAGTAGCGGGCTGCAATACAAAGTTCTCAAGGCCGGACGGGGCGCAAAGCCCAAGGCCGACGACGTCGTGATCGTGAGTTATCGGGCCAGCTTTGTCAACGGCACCGAGTTCGAGGCCAGCGGAGCCAAGCCGTTTACCACGCCGGTCAACCAGGTGATTCCCGGCTGGCAAGAGGCGCTGCAGCTCATGGAAGTCGGGTCCAAATGGCAATTGTTCATTCCGCCGGACCTGGCCTACGGTGAGCAAGGTTCGGCGCCGGCCATCGGCCCCAATACCACGCTGATCTTCGAACTCGAGCTGCTCGAAATCAGCAAGCCGGCAGTCGGGCGAGCCAAGAGCGGCGCGGCCGTTAAATAGCGGGCGTCTCGGCGCGACCGATGCGCTGTAGCGCGCCCGCGGGTCGTCTCACTTGCTGGCTGGTTGAACGGCGGTCGCGTCGACGGGCGGAATTTCCACCAAGTGGACGCGGCCGGAGGTCTCGACTTCCAACGCGATCCCATCGGGCACCTCGGCGACTCGCTGACGGAATTCGTCCGCGTTGGCAAACTCTCGCCCGCGAATGCGATAAATCCGATCGTTGACCCGCAACCCTGCCAGTTCGGCCAGCGATCCGGGAATCACGCGATTGACGATCACCACGCCCGGCTCCGCGTCGTCGGTGCGCCACGAAATTCCAAGGCGCACCGGCTCGCCGGGCAGGTCGAGCGAAACTTCCAAGGGCTTGCTCTCGCCGGGCCGTTCGATCGTCGCCGGCGCCGGGCTGACCGCGGCCAAGACGATCACCGGAAAATGCGCCGCGTCGTGGACTTCCTGGTTGGCGAATCTGACCACGCGATCACCGAGGCGCAAGCCGCCCTTTTCGGCCGCCGAGCCGGGAGTCACGCTGCTCACGACGATGCCATCCTTCGCGGCTGCCTTACTGTCAATGCGAATGCCAAGCCGCCCTGGCGGGGCCGCCAAGGCCCGCTCGATCAACTGTTGATCCCCCCGCGATTCCAGCCGTGAATTGCGGCGAAAACCCGACAGCGCGGGCCCGTCGGCCAATTCCACCAACACGTTGAACATCAACTGCGAAATCTGTGTGAGACCCTCCGAGTTGATCTTATCCGCGTCGTCGCTCGGCCGGTGATAGTCGTCGTGCATCCCGGTATGAAACATCACGATCGGTATGCCGCGCGAATAGAAGCCATAGTGATCGCTGTCGCCTTTCAGTTCCCAACTGAAGTCCAACAGCAGTTGTGACGGCTCGTTTTGCAGGCTGACCAAGCGCCGCAGTCCTTGGCTCGTGCGCACTCCGTACACGGTGACCCGCGAATTGCGCAAACGGCCGATCATGTCGACGTTGATCATGATCGACACGCGATTCAAAGGCACCGTGGGATGATCGAGCCAATATTGCGAACCGAGCAGGCCTTTCTCTTCACCGTCCCAGAACGTAAACAGGATCGACCGTCGGGGTTTCTCCGGCAACTGGCAGATCGCGTCGGCGACCTCCAACAGCCCGGCCACGCCGCTGGCGTTGTCGTCGGCGCCGTTGTGAATTCGCCCGATGGGCCCGTAGCTGTTGCGGCTCGATCCATACCCCACGTGATCGTAGTGCGCGGAAACGACGATCACCTGGTCCTTCATGGCCGGATCGCGGCCTTCGACCAGCGCGAGAATGTTGCTGTAGTTGCTCGAGTTCTGATAGTAACTTTGCTTGGGTCCCCCACCGCGCAGGCCCAACTTTTTCAGCCGTTCAATGATGTAGATGCCGGCCGCCCGATTGCCTCGGCTGCCCGATTCGCGGCCTTCAAACGTATCGTCTGCCAGCACACCAACGTGATCCTTGATTTCCTGAGAAGTAATCGACAGCCGTGCCGCGTTGCGAGCACTGGCGTCCACGGCCCGGGCGCCGCGGGCGCCTAGCGCCAGGGCAATGACCAGGAGAATCGCAACTCGTGTCGGCCTGTAGTAATTCATGACAAATCCGTTGACGGGCAGTGGTGGCAGGAAACAGGTGTGCAGCGAGGCATCTTCGCAGTGAAACGCGTCTGGGGCCGCACCCCAACGAAATCGCGTAAGCGATTGCCTTACTTTATAGACACAGCCCCGCCCCCGAGTCGAGCCGCGAAAGTACCCCCTAGTCGGTTGCACCGCAGCGCTGCTACATTTTGAAACCGAGTCCCAACTCGACGTCGTCGCCAAGTGACAAGGCCCGGCCCGCTTTATGACCGCTATCCGCAAGCTATTGGTCGCCAACCGCAGTGAAATCGCGATCCGGGTCTTCCGCACGGCCCACGAACTCGGCATTCGCACGGTCGCCATTTACTCGCACGAGGATCGCTATGCCCTGCATAGGTTTAAGGCGGACGAAGCCTATCAGGTGGGGCGGGCTGGCGAGCCGATTCGCACCTATATGGACGTGGACGGCATTCTGGACGTGGCCCGGCAATACGGCGTCGACGCGATTCACCCCGGGTACGGCTTTCTCTCCGAGAACCCGGCCTTGGCCAGGGCCTGCCAGGAGGCCGGCATTATCTTTTGCGGCCCGCCCGCGGAAATCCTGGAAAAACTGGGCGACAAGATCGAAGCACGGGCACTTGCCGACCGGGCGGGCGCGCCAATTCTGCCCGGCTCCAGCGAGCCGCTGGGCAGCGCCAAGGCGGCGCAAAAGCGAGCGGAACAATTGGGTTATCCCGTGTTGCTCAAAGCGGCCAAGGGAGGCGGTGGCCGCGGGATGCGCGTCGTCAACGAACCGGGCGAATTGCCGGCGGCGCTCGAACAAGCGCAGCGCGAATCGCAGGCCGCCTTCGGCAGTTCCGACGTCTTTTTGGAGAAATACATCCAACGCCCTCGCCACGTCGAGGTGCAGCTCATCGGCGACAAACACGGCAACCTGGTCCATCTCTACGAACGCGATTGTTCGGTGCAGCGCCGCTATCAAAAAGTGGTGGAGATAGCGCCGGCGCTGAACTTGGACCCCGCGCTTCGCGACGCCATGTGCGACGCGGCGATCCGCATCGGAAAGGCCGTGGGCTATGAAAGCGCCGGCACCGTCGAGTTCTTGGTGGACTCCGACAGCGGACAGTTTTATTTCATTGAGGTGAATCCCCGAATCCAGGTCGAACACACGGTGACCGAAGCCGTCACCGGGGTCGACATCGTCAAATGCCAGATTCTAGTGGCCGAGGGCCGCTCGCTTTCCGATCCCGAGATCGGTCTGGCATCCCAGCAGAACGTGCGCACGTACGGCTATGCGCTGCAGTGCCGCGTGACCACCGAAGACCCGGAGAACCGATTCCTGCCCGACTACGGTCGGATCGCCCACTATCGGTCCGCCGGAGGAATGGGAGTGCGCCTCGACGCGGGCACGGCCTTTTCCGGCGCCGTTGTGACGCCGTTTTACGATTCACTGTTAGTGAAAGTCACGGCCTGGGGGCCGCGGTTTGCCGATGCGGCCCGCCGTATGGAGCGCGGGCTGCAAGAGTTCCGCGTGCGGGGCGTGAAGACGAACATACCGTTCTTGATCAACCTGGTCACGCACCCGAAATTCGTGGCCGGCGGTTTTACGACCCGGTTCATCGACGAAACGCCCGAACTGTTCGACTTGGTGCCGCGCCAGGACCGCGCGACCAGACTGTTTACCTACCTCGCCGAGGTGATCGTCAACGGGCATCCGCTGGTTCCGAAGCGCCCGGCCAAGCTTCGCCGCGAACAGCCGCCGGTCCCCGCGCTGGATCACAAGCAGCCGATTCCCGAGGGCACTCGACAGAAACTGCTCGCGCTGGGTCCCGAACACTTTTGCAAGCAGGTCTTGCAGGAGAAAAAGCTGCTGATCACCGACACCACTTTTCGCGACGCTCACCAGTCGCTGCTGGCCACGCGCGTCCGCACGCACGACATGCTGGCCATCGCCGAAACGTACGCCCGGCTTTGCCCGCAAATGTTTTCCATCGAGATGTGGGGAGGCGCCACTTTCGACACGGCCATGAGATTTTTGAAGGAATCTCCCTGGCAGCGATTGGCCGACCTGCGCGACAAGATCCCGAATATCCTGTTTCAGATGCTGTTGCGGGCGTCCAACGCGCTGGGCTATGCGAACTATCCGGACAACGTGGTCAAAGCGTGCGTGCAGGAGTCGGCCCAGGCGGGAATCGACGTGTTTCGCATTTTTGATTCTCTCAATTGGGTGCCCAACATGAAGGTGGCGATGGATGCCGTATTGAAGAGCGGCGCGCTGTGCGAGGCGGCCATCTGCTATACCGGCGACATTCTCGACCCAAAACGAACGAAATACGATCTCACGTACTACGTCGAATTGGCCAAAGAATTCGAAAAAATGGGGGCACACATTCTGGGCATCAAGGACATGGCCGGATTGTGCAAACCGTACGCGGCCGAGAAGCTCGTGCGCGCGCTCAAGGAGGAGATCGGCATTCCCGTACATTTCCATACCCACGATACCAGCGGGGTGCAAGCCGCGGCCATCCTCAAGGCGGCCGAAGCAGGCGTCGACATCGCAGATGCTGCGATTTCGTCGATGTCGGGCTTGACCTCGCAGCCGGACTTGAACTCGGTGGTCGAGGCGCTTCGATTCACGCCGCGCGACACGGGGCTGGACTTCGAGAGCCTGCAAGCGATTGCCCGTTATTGGGAAGGCGTGCGAGAGTACTACTCGCCGTTCGAGGCCGGCATGGTGGCCAGCACGGCCGACGTGTATACGAACGAAATTCCCGGCGGACAATACACAAACCTCTATCAGCAGGCCCATGCCGTCGGGCTCGGTTCGCGGTGGCCCGACATTTGTCGCATGTACGCCGAAGTGAATCAGCTCTTCGGCGACATCGTGAAGGTGACGCCCTCGTCGAAGGCCGTGGGCGACATGGCGCTGTTTTTGATAACCAACGACTTGACGGTCGACGACGTGTTGGACACCAAACGCGAGCTGGCCTTTCCCGAATCGGTCGTTGATCTGATCTCCGGACGCATGGGCCAGCCGCCAGGCGGATTTCCTCCCAAAGTGGTGGACCGCGTTTTGCGCGGCCAGAAGGCCGACACCGGCCGCCCGGGGGCCAGGTTGCCCGCGGCCGACCTCAAGGCCGTCGCCGCCGAGCTGCAAACGAAGATTGGCCGGCCGCCGACAAAACAGGAGGTACTCTCGTACCTGCTGTACCCCAAGGTTTTTCTCGGGTTCGAGTCCCACCAGGCCACGTATTCGGACGTCAGCATTCTGCCAACCGACGTTTTCTTCTACGGACAAGAGCCAGGGCAAGAAGTCGCCATCGAAATCGAGCGTGGCAAGACGCTGATCGTCAAGCTGCTGACGGTCGGCGATCCCCATCCCGACGGCCGCCGCACCGTATTCTTTGAGCTCAACGGCCAGCCGCGAAGCATCAACGTCCGCGATTTGTCGCTCGAGCCGGAAGAACCGACGCGCGTCAAGGCCAACCGCGACGATCCCAAACAAGTCGGCGCGCCGATGCCCGGGCTCGTGGTCACTGTTTCCGTGAAGTTGGGCGACAAGGTGCCGGCCGGCCAAAAGCTGTTGTCGCTCGAAGCCATGAAAATGGAAACCACGATCTACGCCGAGCGGGCCGGCAAAGTCGTCGAGCTACTGGTCAAGCCGGGCACGCAAGTCGACGCCAACGATCTGCTGTTGCGTCTGGAGTAAGCGCGGCCGGGCCGACTGCCATGCTCGCGCGCGAACGCCTGGTTGCGCCGCCAGTTAACGAGGGGGCCGAGTGACCTCTTCACGGCGCGGAATCTTAATGCGTGCCGCTGGCCAAGACGATACACGACTTGGGGTTCACGACCAGCGGAGCCGTGGGGCTCCAGGCAGTCGGCCCAGTGCTACGGGGTCCGTGCCACCGCGAGTCGGACGAATCGAGCACGATGTGCCACTTGGTGCCGCTCGGCACATGCGTCGCGAGGTCCAGCGGCTGTTGACCGAAATTCAAGCATACGCAGATTTGCGTTGCCTCGGCATGTCGACGGGCGACGATCGCACCTTCGTCTTCCAGCACCAACATCCCGCCCAACTCGCGGGCGGCTTGTCGAATCGCCGGCAACTCCCGGCGCAGCCGCAACAACTCCTGATAGAACCTCCACAAAACCGCGTGATGACCACTCTGGGCAAGCGAGCGAGTTAGCCGCGAGCGGGCAAACGTCTCCGGCGACTGCGGGTCGGAGGGTGCGCCTCGCCAATCGAAATCCGTGAAGTTTTTCTCGCGGCCCGCGCGCACCGCGGCGGCCAGCCCCAGGTCGATGTGGCTCGTGAAATAAAGAAACGGCGCCGTCTCGTCATACTCTTCGCCCATGAACAGCAGCGGAATTGCGGGCGACAGGATGGTGGCCGCCGCCGCCAGCTTGAGCTCCTCGAAGCCAACCAGCCGCCCCAGTCGCTCGCCCCGCGGGCGATTTCCAACCGTATCGTGGTTTTGCGCGAAGCCAACGAAGCGATCGGCCCGCAGATGGGCGGAGTCGGCGCCCCACCGGCAGCCGCGATACTTGGAGTATCGCCCCGAGAGCACGAAGCCGGCCCCATAGGCTTTTGCGAAATCGCCGAGCCGGCCAAAGTCGCCGTAGGAACCGACGCGCTCGCCGGTAGCCAGCGCATGGAGCGAATGCTGAAAGTCGTCCAGCAGTTGAGCGTCGAGGCCATATCCTCCTGCGGCTGCCGGGTTCACGACGCGCGGGTCGTTCGAGTGGTGTTCCGCGATCGTAAACACGCGCCGATTCAATCGCTCGCCGCAAGCGCGCACCGCGTCGGCAACTTCGGCCAGCAGAGGACGCGCCGATTCGTCGAAGATCGCGTGCGTGGCGTCGAGCCGCAGGGCGTCGATGTGAAACTCGCTCAGCCAATAGACCGCGTTGCCGATAACAAATTCGCGCACTGGATCGCTCGATGGTCCGTCATAATTGATCGCCATGCCCCAGGGCGTGCGGTGGCGGTCGGTAAAGTACGGACCGAACTCCTGCAAGTAATTTCCCTCGGGTCCCAGGTGGTTGTAGACGACGTCCAACACGACCGCTAACGATCGCGCATGGCATGCGTCGACAAGCGCCTTAAGCCCTGCGGGGCCGCCATACGTATTCTGCGGAGCGAACGGGTGCACGCCGTCGTAACCCCAGTTGCGCTCGCCGGGAAACTGGGCCACGGGCATCAACTCTAGCGCCGTCACGCCCAGCCGCACCAATTCATTCAAGTGAGCAATCATGGCCTGAAAGGTCCCGGCGAGAGTAAACGTGCCCACGTGAGCTTCGTAGAGCACGTACTCTTCCCACGCGCGCCCGCGCCATGACGAATCGGTCCAGGAGAAGTCGCGAAGCGTGAGCGCCGAAGGTCCGTGGACGCCCGCCGGTTGAAATCGTGAAGCCGGATCGGGGCGATTTACGGCGTCGTTCAGACGGTAGAAATAGCGTGTACCGGGCTGAAGGTCCGGAACACTCGCCTCGTAATATCCAGCGCCCCCCGGCTGCATCGCCAGCAGCGTCGGACGAGGATCGAGGAGCTTTAGCGCGATCTGCCGAGCGCGCGGCGCCCAAACGCGGAAACGAGTTGGCGCGTTCCCGTGATAGATGGCGCCCAACGAGCAAGGATCAACGGCTGTATCTCGCACTTTCGTCCTTCATCGCAGTCTGGGGCCGTAAAGAGCTCACGCGTCTGGGGCGGCGCCGCTGAGCAATTCCTGCAGGGCTTCGATTGGCAGGTAGACCCACGACGGACGATTGTTCAATTCGTATCGCAATTCATAAATTGCCTTCTCCAGCAAGCACAAATCCAAAAGGCGATCGAACTCACAGTCCGATTTTGGCACGAAAACAGCGCCCGCAGCCGTCTTTTGATACGCGGACAAAAACCTGGCACTCATCCAGAAATACCAGGCCTGAGCCAGGCTCTGGAGCCAGCCGGCGTCCGTTCCCCCGAGGGACTTCGTGTTGGCGACAGCCGAACGGCTTGCGTAATGGAGCGAGCGGATCATGCCGGCCACGTCGCGCAACGCAAGCTGCTTGCGGCGCCGCTCGGCCAGCGGCCTGGCTGGCTCGCCTTCGAAATCGATAATCACAAAGTCACCATCCGCGACCAGCACTTGCCCCAGGTGAAAGTCGCCGTGGCAACGAATTTTGGCCACGCTGACTGGTGCGCTTGCCGCGCGCTCGATTCGCTGGTCGAGAACCTTTTCCAGGCCAAGCACGCTTGCCGCGCGGTCGGCGACCTCGCCTGGCAAGCGCGGCAACTGTTCCCGCAGCAGACGGAACGTTTCGCGTGCCAGCTCGCCGGCTCGCTCGCAAAACCAGTGGCGATCGGAATCGGAAAACGGCTCGGGAGAAAACGCCTCGCTCGACGCGTCGCTCGAAAGCGCCAGATGCAGTTCGCCCGTGCGCTTTCCCAGAATTTCGGCATCCGGCAAGAACCGGTGAAACACCGCTCGGGCATCCGGCGGAATTGGGCGCCTCGCGGCTCCTCCCAAACCATCGCCGACGCTCGGCAAATCGCTTGCCCTGTCCGGCGGATGCTCCAATGCATGCCGCAGGAATTCTTCAAGACGGCCTAGCATGTACCGCCAGGCGTCGCCCCGATTCGGCATGAACTGCTGCAAGACGGCCAACGTCCACGGCTCGTGCCCCACGCGACGATATTCGAGTGCCCCGGCCAGCGCCGCCACGTGCTCAAAGCCGTGCTCGGTAAGAAACGCGGTGACTTCCAAATCGGGACTGAGTCCCATCTCCACCCGGCGGAATATTTTCAGAATCAACCTCTCGTCGAACATGACCGACGAGTTGCTCTGCTCGGCGTCGACCAGCTTGGACGGCAGCGAAGCGCTCGTGTCCCCCCGCAGCTTCTGAAAGGCCCCGGATTGCCCCGCGACCGCTTCGCCCTGCATCGCAGGCAAATGACATTGAGAGTCGAACAGGCCAAGCAACGTCGCGCAGAATTGAGCATCGCCCAGCGGATCGTAAAGTACTGCCGCCTCTCGTTCATCCGGCAACCGTACGTGCGCCCAGATGGCCGACGCGCCGGAGGCGGTCAACCGCCGCGCGTTGTCACCCGAGGCGAAGCTCAACACAAGCTGGTAGGTCTCGCTCGGTCCTGTGTGGAATTCGACCTCGACAATCAGATCTCGGGCGTCGTGTCCGATGGCAATCGCCTCCACGATTCGCAGCGCATGAATCGCGCGGGTTTTAGCGCCGAACCAGCGTTGCGTCGTGATTCGATCGGCCAGCGCCGCCTCGAGCTGAGGCTGTACCGCGGGGCTCGTCGCGAGACTCCAGTCCCACGCGGTTTGCAGAACGATCGTACGCGGTTTTGCCGGCGATTCACCCGGTTTGGATGGCGCGACGTCTTCCATGAACCCTCACTGGCGATTGATCTGCACCGGCAAGCCGCCAGCACCTCAAGCTTGAGGAACAACCCGAAAAATGTGCGCCGGCGACTGGTGCGGATCGAGTTCCACAAAATTGCGAGGACCTTGCCAGGTAAACGTGGTGCCGGCCAATAAGTCTTCCACCTGGTAGGGCCGGTCGGGACGAATACCCAATTCGCCAAGTGGCACGTTGATGAATCCTCGCTGCAATTCGTGAAAATTCAAGTTCACTACCACCAGCACCACGTTGAATCCTTGCCCGCCGTGCTTGCTGTAGCACAACAACTGGTCGTTATCGGTCGTGTGAAACCGCAAACCGGCGTCGGATTGCAGCGCCGAGTTCTCTCGGCGAGCCCGATTGACCGCGGTGATCAAGACGCGCAGATTGTCCGGTCGATCGAAGTCCCAGTTCCGCAGCTCGAATTTCTCCGAATTCAGATACTCTTCACTGCCAGGTTCGCGCGGACGATTCTCGAGCGTCTCGTATGCCGGTCCATAGATTCCGTAGTTGGCGCCCAGCGTCGCGGCCAGGACCAGTCGCGCCACAAACGCCGCGCGGCCGCCCGTTTGCAGGTGTTCGGGCAAGATATCGGGCGTGTTGGGCCACAGGTTCGGCCGAAAATATTCGCACAGCGGCGGTTGCGTAATCTCGGTGAAGTACTCGATCAGCTCGGCCTTCGAATTGCGCCAGGTGAAATACGTATATGACTGCGTGAAGCCGAGCTTTGCCAGGCGATACATGATCTTGGGCCGCGTAAACGCCTCGGAAAGAAAGATCGCGTCCGGAAACTGTGCTTTAACTTCCGCGATCAGAAATTCCCAAAACGCAAAGGGCTTTGTATGCGGATTGTCGACGCGAAAAATGCGAATGTTTTGCGCACACCAATACAATACCACGTCGGTCAATTCTCGCCACAGCGCCCGCCAATCCGAGGTCTCGAAATCGAACGGGTAGATGTCCTGGTATTTCTTGGGAGGATTCTCGGCGTATTGGATCGTGCCGTCCGGCCGCTTGCGAAACCACTGCGGATGCTGCTTTACGTAGGGATGGTCGGGTGAGCATTGAAACGCGACGTCGAGCGCGATGTCGATGCCCCGGTCCTTGGCCGCCGCTACCAGCTTGCTGAGGTCGGCCAGCGTGCCTAGCTGTTGATGGATGGCCGTGTGATCCCCTTCGCTCGACCCGATCGCCCACGGCGAGCCCAAGTCGCCGGCCTCAGCGGCAACGGCGTTGTTCTTGCCCTTGCGAAACGTGGTGCCGATGGGATGAATGGGCGGCAGATACAGAATGTCGAAACCCATCTCGGCCAATCGCGGCAGCCAATCGATGACATCGCTGAACGTGCCGTGACGAGCGGCTTGCGCTCCGCAAGAACGGGGAAACAGCTCGTACCAGGCGCTAAAGCGGGCTTTCACCGGATCAACAATCAGCCCCAGCGGCGGATCGTATTGCGAAGCCAAACGCCGATCAGGATATCGATCCATCAAGTCTGCCAGCTCTTGACGCTTCTCGCGAAACATGGCAGAGCTCGCCGAGCCTGCCGTCAAGACCGCGTGCCAATCTCGCAAACGCTTGGCGTCGTCGCCCGCGGCGCGCTCGGCGGCCATGCTCACCAATCGGGTCCCGACCTGCAGATCGACCGTTACGTCGTGACCGGCATCGATTCGTTTCTGCAGATCGCGATGCCAGGAGGCGAATGCATTAACCCAACCGACCACCGTGTACTCGTACCGCCCGAGTTCGCTGGCGTCGAACTGCCCCTGCCAGCGATCGTTGCCGAGCTCGACCATGGGCGTTTCGCGCCACGCGGTTTCTCCCTGCTTGCGGCTCAATAGCGCCGCGCGGATGACATCGTGGCCGTCGGCCAGAACGTCGGCCGTGACCACGACCGTTTGACCGATCGTGCGCTTGATGGGAAAACGGCCGCAGTCCACGACCGGATTGACGTTTTCGATCGCCACTCGGCGTCGGCCTTCAATGGCCCGCAGGTCTGGCATATCCATAGCAATCGCCCTACAAGTGGCTCCCTCGGCAAGGCCAATGCTTGACAGCTTTGGCAACGAAAAAACCCCGCTGCGGCCGGGCACCGAGGGGGAACGACGACTTACGGCGTGAGTACTTACGCATCCGGCAGGGCCCGTCTAATAGTAGCACTCGCGGGACAGATTGTCCAAATCGGCCGCGGCAAGCATGCTATGGTTCCATCGTCGCGAGGGGTCCGGCGCCGCCGGACAGCCCGTGGTCCGCTGACGACTTGCTACTTTGCCGGCCAGAAATTAGGATAATTCGTTCACACTCCCCTGTAGCTCAGTTGGTAGAGCAGCCGGCTGTTAACCGGCTTGTCGTAGGTTCGAGTCCTACCGGGGGAGCTTTTTGGTTTTGCGGAATTTCCGCCGACCGACGGGTTAACCGAGAACGCCGAGAGCGAGAGCTTTCGGCGTTTCGCGCCACGCGGTTTCTCCCTGCTTGCGGCTCAATAGCGCCGCGCGGATGACATCGTGGCCGTCGGCCAGAACGTCGGCCGTGACCACGACC
>JBGQHN010000026.1:0-23349 GCA_041497975.1 Planctomycetia bacterium
CGCGGCCGCCGCCGAACAGCTTGCCCGCTTCGTCGAGGATGTGCGTTCGGGCCTCTTCATCGAGATCGGCCGTGTTCCAATCGCGCAACAGCGTGGTGAACAGAGCGCCTTGCAGCTTGCGCTCTTCGGAGGGCTTGTCCACAATGAGCTGAAAGATGCCAAAGCACATTTCGTCGGTGCTGCCGTTGCCGAAAAAGACTCGCTTGGCGGGCTTGCTCGGATTGAGTGGATTGTCATCCGAATTATCGTAACGGCTCACGACGTCCAGCCTGGTGCCGGCCGGTAGGTGGACCGGCTCGTGATAGACGTAGTTGTCCTGCCAATAGAAATTCCAATCCTTGATCCACAGCAAGCTTTCGACCCTTCCGTCGGGGAAAGTGGCCGTGAGCTTCATTTCCTTCCCGATCAAGTGCATGTGCGGCAACAGCGAGATCAACGTGATGTCGGCCGGCAGCGTGACTGAGGACTTAATCGTGTGCTCGCGCGCGCCCGCGGGAATGTCGATCATCAGCGACCCGACCAGAAACGGCGCCCGCGACATGGTTCGCTCCACCGGCTTGTCGGCAAAGTACAGGGCGATCGACGACTGGTCGGTCTCTTCCTTGCCGCTGGGGTGAACGTGGAGCTGCAGGACCAGATCGGTTCCTTTGCGCACGCTCATCCCGGCCCCTTGGGGATAGAACCGCGGGGTCATGCCGGGAGTCCACACGCCGATGATGCCGGCCACGGGAATGCCGATCGAGCCGAACGTCTTATAACCCGGCTCTGGTGTTTCGGCGTCTTTGCGCCGGCCCAGGCCAGAGGCGTCGAGAAACAAAATCGCGTGATGCACGACACTCGCGTTGCCGGCTCGAAACTCGAAGCCAACCACGGTTTTATCTTCGGGAATATCGATGGGAATGATGAAATGCTGGAAGATGTCTTCACCGCCGGCGGGCACGGTGAACGGAACGGGGGCCTTGAGCTCCAGATCGGGCTTTCCCAGCCGCCAGCCCGATGCAAACTGCGGTTGCGGCGGCAGATCGTCTGCCTGGCCTTGGGGCGCCCCGGCCTTGGCCCAGCCTTCCATCAGGCCAATCTGCGCGTCGGTCAATCGTCGTTCGCCCAAGAATCGGGCATGACCGACCTCGGTCTTCCACGGTGGCATTTGTCGCTCGCGCGTGATTTCGGCCAGGAACCCGGCGCGCTTGGCGGCGTCGTCATAAGTCAACAACGAGAACGGCGCCACTTCGCCCGGTCGATGACACTCGGCACAATTGGCAAACAAGATCGGCGCGATGTGGCGATTGTAAGTGATCTTGTCGGGCGTTTGGGTCGCCGGCCGCTCCTCAAAGGGGCAACCGACCGGCGTGGTGCGCGCCGACGCGATGGCTTTGCCTTCCAGCATCGCGTTGATCGCCTCCGACAGGTCGTGTGTTGTGGCCACGGGCCGCTTCTTGCCGATTTCGCCATATTGATCGTCGATCCGGCCGCGGTAGACCACCTCGCCTGAAGTGTCGAGCACGAATGCCTCGGGCACGTGCGTCGGATGAAGCCCGGCGGCGATTTCACCCGCGGCATCGAACAACAGCGGGAGGCCAATCTTGAACTCTTGTTGAAACTTGACGGCGGCGGCCCGCGTCAATCCCGGCTCCGAGATGACGCCGACGAACTCGACGGGCTTGCCCCTCACCGTGTCGGCCAGGCGATTGAGTTCGGGAATGTACTCGCGCGAGATGGGGCATTCGTGCGACATGAACACGACCACTGCGGCCTTGTACCCTTCGCCGTTGCCGATGCGGTGCGTCTTGCCCTGCAGATCCAAAGCGGCCAGGAACCGCGCCGGGGGAATTCTGACTTCGTCGGCGCGGGCCGGAACGATTGCCAGCAATGTTAACGCTACCATCCAGCCGACGGCCGTCGTTAATGAGCAGAACCAGCCAAACAGCGCCGCCGGCCGCATTGTGTGACCCATTACCGCAATCCCCTTGGATTTCAAGCAAGCAAAAGTGCGCCGTGGCCAAACCATGGCGACAACAACTGAAAGTACCCCTGGCATTGGCGAAAGGTTTTGCGGGCGGGCTGCCAATCTTAGTCGCGTAATTTCTCCGATCGGCTCGTCGGTGCGCCGCGGTGCAGCGCCGCCCCCCGCGCCGGAGCCGCATGCGCAGCAATTTAGCTGGGGCGCGGGAGCATTTGCAATAGAAGCGCAGGTTAACCCAAAAGTAGCGCGTTGAGGCCAGGCGCGACAACGTTCAGCCTAACTCATTATGAGAGTAAACCCGGCTCCCCTGTGATGCAATGTGCGGCCCCGGCTGAGCAGATCGCTTGGTGGCAAATGCGGCTCGGCCTGATACAATCCACTGTGCCACAGGCTAAAGTTTGGGTTCCGCCAGCACGAGCCGTGCTCCAAGCCACTGAATCTTGTGAGACGGCGCGGCGATCGGCGGAAGCCCTTGAATTCAAAACACCACCGCTAGCGATTCACCATCCATGCATAAACACCGACACCAGCCGACGCGACGCGGTACTCGCCGCCAGTTTCTGGGGACAACCGCCACGACACTTGCCGCTGGTGCCATCGGCGCGCCGCTGTTAGTTTCGCGGCGCGCTCTGGCCGCTCCGGGCCAAACCGGCGCCAACGACCGTATCACGGTGGGCGCGATCGGCGTCGGCGGCCGCGCGGCGCTGTTGCTGCAGCAACTCCCCGAGTCGGCACAAATCGTCGCGCTCAGCGATTGCAATCTATCGCGGGCCGAGGCATTCAAGGCCAAAATGAACGCCGCCTGGCCCGTCCATCAGGACTATCGAAAGCTGCTCGATCGCCAGGACATCGACGCGGTGATTGTCGCAACGGGCGACTTTCAGCGCGTGCTGCCCTGCATTCACGCCTGTCAGGCCGGCAAAGACATTTATGCCGAAAAACCGCTGACGCTCTACGTACGCGAAGGCCGAGCGCTGGTTGACGCCGCGCGCCGTCATGGTCGCGTGCTGCAGGTCGGCACGCAACAGCGGTCGATGGAGATGAACCGCGTGGCTTGCGAATTGGTCCGCAGTGGCGGGCTCGGCAAGGTGCTCGAAGTGCGCGCGATCAATTATTCGGGCCCTGAAGCATCTCCCGCCCAACCGCCGAACGGACAAGCCGTGCCCGCGGGGCTCGACTGGAACGTGTGGCTGAACCAGGCGGCCTGGCGACCGTTCCACTCGAACTGGATGGGCTGGATGCGGTGGCGCGACTTCTCCGGAGGCGAAATGACCAACTGGGGCGCTCACGGGATCGACCAGATCCAGTGGGCATTGGGCATGGATAACACCGGACCGATTGAAACGCGCCCCTTGTCGGCCGGGGCGAACGGACAAATCGCGATGCGTTATGCCAACGGGGTCGAGGTGCGCTTCATCCTCGAATCGGGCCACGGCCCCATGGGCGGCGCCGTCTTTGTTTGCGAAAAGGGCAAGCTGGAAATCAATCGCAACAAGTTCGCCTCCAATCCGCCTGAAATCGCGATCGAGCTGCAAAAGAAAGTCGATGTGGCGGAAGAGGAGCGCAAGTGGAGCGACGAGCTTGCGCTATGGCAGGCGCGCTGGCACATGCAGGACTGGCTCGACTGTATCCGCTCCCGCAATCGACCGGTCGCCGACGTCGAAATCGGACATCGCTCAGTCAGCGTGTGCCACCTGGCCAACATCACGCGCGCCGTTGGTCGGCCACTCCGCTGGGATCCGGAGCGCGAGCAGTTTGTTGGCGACAACGAGGCCAATGGCTATCTTGAGCGAGAGCGCCGCGAGGGGTTTGAATTGCCGTCGGCATAGCCGCACAGCGTCTCGCGACGCGCCAGGGCATATCGAGCCGCCAGCAATCGTTGCAAGACCGTCCGTCGTGCGCGAGCGCGTTCAGCGTCGGATCCTTCGAGGTTGAATCCCGGAGTGACGCCAACTAGAATGCGGCTGGAAAACAGCGACCGCCCTGCCCTGATCTCTCCCTCCTGCATGCCCGCCATGGCCCGATTCGTGCCTTTGCTCATCGTCGTGCTTCTCGGATCGCCGGCCGCGCTCGAAGCCTGGCAGCCGGCCTCGGGTGGGGTCACGTTCGAAACGCACGTGCGGCCGATTCTGAAGGCCCACTGCTGGCAGTGCCACGGCGAAGAACATGAGCTCGAGGGATCTCTCGACGCTCGGCTGGCGCGATCTCTTGTAAAAGGAGGCGACTCGGGACCAGCGATTGTCCCCGCCAATCATGCTGAGAGCCTGCTCTATCAGCGGATCGTGCAGGGGGAAATGCCGCCGGGCAAAAAGAAGCTTTCGCCGCGCGACATCGATGTGATCGCGCGTTGGATTGACGAAGGAGCCAAAACGACCGGCGACGAACCGCACCAGTTGCCAGAGGGTGACACGTTTACCGAGCAGGAACGCGGGCATTGGTCGTTCCAACCGATTCACCAACCACCCCTTCCCAGTTCGCGGAATCCCCAGCGCGTCGATTTGCCGATCGACGCGTTTCTCTTGTCGACCTTGGAGTCGCAAGGGTTGAGCTTTGGTCCCGAGGCCGATCGAGCGACCCTTATTCGCCGCGTGTCTTACGACCTGACGGGTCTGCCACCGACGCCGGAGGCCGTCACCAGCTTCACAGACGATCCCGCGCCGGACGCCTACGAGCGCCTGGTCGATCGGTTGCTCGCCTCGCCCGCTTATGGAGAGCGTTGGGGACGGCATTGGCTCGACGTCGCGGGCTATGCCGACAGCGACGGCTACAACGAGAAGGACACCGAACGCAAGTGGGCCTACAAGTATCGCGACTATGTCATTCGCGCCTTGAACCAAGACAAACCGTGGGACGAGTTTCTCGTCGAGCAACTCGCGGGAGACGAACTGCTCGCGCCGCCGTACGCCCATCTGACGCCCGAACAGGCCGACCGCTTGATCGCGACCGGAATGTTGCGCATGGGACCGGACGGCACGGGCGACTCGAACGTCGACCAGAACGTGGCGCGAAACGACGTCATCGCCGACACGGTCAAAATCGTTTCGACGGCCGTGCTGGGTTTGACGGTGGGGTGCGCCCAATGCCACGCCCACCGCTACGACCCGATCTCGCATGCGGACTATCACCGGATTCGCGCACTGTTTGAGCCGGCCTACGACTGGAAGCAGTGGCGCGCGCCCCAAGCCCGGCTAGTGTCTCTTTGGCCGGACGAAGTTCGACGGCAAGCGTCGGCGGTCGAAAGCGAATTACAGGACATCTCGAAGCGGCGAACCGAGGAGCTGGACCAGCTCGTGAACGAAACATTCGAACGCGAGTTGGGCAAGCTGCCGGCGGAAATTCAGGCCCCGGCCCGAGATGCACGAGCCACGCCGCCGGGCGATCGGACCGAGGAGCAAAAGCAACTGATCAAGGAATATCCGTTTTTGAACGTGGACCGCGGCTCGGTCTATCTCTACCTGCCAGATCGGCTCACCGGATTCAACAAGAAGTGGGACGAGCTGACCCAAGCGACTCGCGAGAAGCGACCGGCCGATGACATGGTCCAATGCCTCACTGAAATTCCGGGCCAGCTTCCGCCGACGAAGCTGTTCGCCCGCGGCGATTTTAATCAAGCTCGCCAGGAGGTTCTGCCTGGCGAGCTGGCGGTGCTGAACAGGACGGGCGTGACAATTCCCGTCGACGATCCGCAACTCCCGACGAGCGGCCGGCGGCTGGCCTACGCGCGGCACTTGACCAATGGAAAGCACCCGCTGGTGGCCCGCGTGCTGGTGAACCGTTTCTGGCTGCACCATTTTGGCCGCGGGTTGGTGTCGACGCCGGGCGACTTTGGCATGCTGGGCGAGCGGCCGTCACATCCCGCGCTGCTCGATTGGCTGGCCGACGATTTCATGCGCGGCGGTTGGAGATTGAAAAGGCTGCACCGCTTGATCGTGCTGTCCTGGGCGTATCGGCAATCGTCAAGCCGCCGCGCGGACCTTGAGACAGTCGATCCGGACAATCGCCTGGTCGGCCGCATGAGCGTGCGGCGGCTCGAAGCCGAAACCATTCGCGACTCGCTGTTGGCCATCAGCGGACGGCTGTCGACCAAGACCTACGGTCCGAGCGTGCCCGTCATGCCTGACGACGTCGGCCAAATGGTCGTCGGCGTCGACACCCGCGATTCCGCCGGCCGGCCGTCGGGTAAGGTCGTTCCGCTGGGCGAGGAGGAATTTCGCCGCAGCGTTTACGTGCAAGTCCGACGCTCGCGGCCATTGGGAATGCTCGAACCGTTTGACGCGCCGCTTATGAGCCCCAACTGCGAGCAGCGAGCATCGTCGACCGTCGCGTCGCAGTCGCTATTGTTGATGAATAGTGACTTCGTAGTCCGCCAGGCCGAAGCCATGGCGGCGCGGATCGAGCGGCAGGCGGGCACAGATCCCGCTGCCCAGTTCCGGCTGGCGTGGCTCTTGGCCTATTCGCGGGCGCCGTCCGATCCCGAAACGCAAGCCGGCCTGGAGTTTCTTGCCGCGCAGGCAACGGCGGCCAACGCAAGCGCGCCGGCCGACGAAAAAGCTCCCAGCCCGCAGCCGGCTCAAGTCGCCCTGGCACACCTCTGTCAGGCGCTGGTGAGTTCCAATCGCTTTTTGTACGTTGATTAGGTGCGGCCCATGTCCCACTTCACGCGGCGCCACTTTCTGAGCCAACAGTCCTTTGGACTGGGCGGCCTGGCGCTCGCCTGGCTGCTCAAGCAAGACGGCGCGCTAGCGGTGCCCCCCAAGCCCTTGCTGGAGCGTCCTACCTATGATCTGAAGCCGCGGCCCCCGGCTCGCGAGCCGCAAGCGCGGGCCATGATCTCGATGTTCATGCAAGGCGGTCCGAGCCACATCGATCTGTTCGACCCCAAGCCGGAGCTCAACAAACGGCATCTACAGACGTACACCGGCGATATCCAATATGACAACGCCGCCGAGGCCAGCGCGAAGCTTTTTGGCAGCCCCTGGACGTTCGCGAAGCACGGCCAATGCGGCATGGACATAAGCGAACTGCTGCCGCACCTGGCCGCGGTGGCCGACGACGTCTGCCTCATCCGCTCGATGCACACCGGAGTCAACAACCACGGGCAGTCGATCAACGCGCTCAACACGGGAAACATTTCAGCGGGGCGGCCGGCGCTGGGGTCGTGGATGACCTACGCGCTAGGCAGCGAGAGTCAAAACCTGCCGGCGTTCGTCGTGCTGACTGATCCGGGCGGGCTGCCCGTGCTGGGCGTGGAGAATTGGCAAAACGGCTGGCTGCCCTCGCTGTATCAGGGATCGGTGGTGCGCCCGAAGGAGCCGCGGATCCTCAACCTCGATCCCCCCCCGCGGCTGCGCGGTCCGGCCCAACAGCGATTCTTGTCGTATCTCGAACAACTCAATCGGGCGCACCTCGACGAGCATCCGCTGGAACATGACCTGGCGGCCCGGATTCAGAGCTACGCTTTGGCCGCCCGCATGCAGGTGGCCGCCAAGGAAGCACTGGATATTTCCGGCGAGAGCGAGACGATTCATAAGCTGTACGGCATCGACGACCCCGTGACTCGCGATTACGGCACGCGTTGCCTGATCGCCCGCCGGCTGGTCGAACGCGGCGTGCGCTTTGTGCAGATCTTTACTGGCAACCAGACTTGGGACCATCACGGCAACATCGAAAAGGCGCTGCCCAGCGTCTGCCAGAAGACCGACAAGCCCGCGGCCGCCCTGGTGCGGGACTTGAAGCAAATCGGATTGCTCGACACCACGCTCGTGCATTGGGGAGGCGAAATGGGCCGGCTGCCGGTGATTCAAAACGAAAAGAGCATCGGCCGCGACCACAATACGTATGGGTTTAGCACGTGGCTGGCCGGAGGCGGAGTGAAGGGCGGTTGCATCCACGGCGAAACGGACGAATTGGGCCACAAGGCGGTCACGGACGTGGTCACGCACCACGACTACCACGCAACGCTCTTGCATCTGTTTGGCCTGACGGGCGAACAAGTGTCGTTTGCGCGCCCGACGGGAATCGGCGGGTTAATGGACGGCCAGCCGTCCAACGTCGTGTGGAACATCCTCTGCCGCGGACCGCGGGAACAACCGCCCGCGTAAACCAGAAAACCCCGCGAGCCGCGGCCAGAGCGTCCCTCGCGCGCATGACTGGCAACATGCCTGCGACGTTGTGGACCAGCCGTCAGGCTACTCCGCCGAGATGCAATACAAGTTCTCGTTGCCGCGCAAGATGATCTGGTTGTCCACGATTGCTGCCGAAGCATCGAAGCGGTCGTCCAGCTTATTGGTCGCGAGAATTTCTAGCTCGCGTCCGCGCTTGAGCACGACGGTATTGCCTTCGCGGCTGGTGAGATAGATGCGATCGGCGGCGCCAACCGGTGACGCATAGATATTGGCGATGCCCTCCAATCGCTTGCGGTCGATCACCGGCTCGCCGCTCGCGGCATCGAGAAATGACACGATACCCTTATTACTGCTGGTGAAGCAAAGCATGTCGCCATACAACATCGGCGAAGGAACGTAGGGCGTGCCCGGGCTTTTGCGGCTCCAGGCGATCTTGTCGGTATCAGTAATGTCTCCCGTGGAATCCAAGGGGATCGCGTACAGCGCGTTGCCGGTATACCCGGTCATCGCGAAAGCCAGGCGGCCGTCGCTCACCGGGCAAGGTATCGCGGCGCGCACCTGGCCGCCGCACTCCCAGATGACTTCGCCGGTTCGCAAATCGTAGCTGCGCACGCGATTGGTTGCGCTGACGATGACTTGCGTGCGACCGTCGTGCTCGACTACCAGCGGCGTCGCCCAGCCGGTGTTTTCGTCGCGGTCCGCCTTCCATTTCGTCTCGCCGGTTTTGGCATCGAGCACGATAATAAACGAACCGCCCTGGTGATCTCGATTGAAGATTACCGAATCGCCGTGCACGACCGGCGAACACCCTTCGCCGAAATAATTGAAGATCATCATCTTGCCCAGGTCGCGGCCCCACTGCTGATTGCCGGCCAGGTCATAGCAAAACACGCCGCGCGAGCCGAACGAGACATACAGATGCTTGCCATCGGTGGTCGGCGACGAGGAAGCAAAGCTGGCGTCGACGTGATGGCCCTCGTGAGGCACTTCTTCCTTGGCGACGTGCTGCCAACGGGTCTGGCCGGTGCGGCGGTCGATCGACATCACGACGAATTGATAGAAATGCGTGGGCCGCTGGATATTGAAAGGGTTCTTGGGCGCATCGGCCGGCAGTGGCGGCAGCTCCACCTCGCGATCAGTCTGGATGGCGGTGAGCAAGAGAATCTGATCGCCCCACACGATCGGCGTGGCTGTGCTCTTGCCGGGGATTTTGACTTTCCATTTGACGTTCGAATTCTCATCCCAGCTCGTGGGCGGATTGCCCGCCGGAGCAACGCCGTTTGCCAGCGGTCCGCGCCATTGATGCCAATTCTGCAGTTTGAGAGTGGGAAAGTCGCCCGACGCCCCCCAGGCCGCGGCAGCCGCCAACCAAACGCCCAGGCTCCACGCAATGCTTTTCATATCGATCATGTCCCTGCGCCTCGAATTGCCGACGAGTGTCCCCATTGTGCTCCCACCGTGTGCCTACCGGCACGCTCCCATAGCCGTTGCAGAATCAAGGTATCATGCCGCGCCGGGGATTGCACGGCCAGACGTAGCCGAATCGGGGCCGCCATGCAACAGCACCTCTTGCGCACGAGGCTCGTCAGAGGGTCAAGTCTTGAAATCCCACAGCTTCGCGGCGTTGCGTCCGAGGATTTTCTCGCGATCCTCCTTGGTGAAGAACGGGATCTCCTTGTCGATCAGGTCGATCTCCTCATCGAGCGTCGGCCGCTGGTACGCGGCCCGCGCAGTGCCCGGGTAGCCGGTTCCAAACAGAAGTCGATCCGGGCCAAAGCTTTCGTAGACGCGTTTGACGTACGGATAGGCGTCGCGAAACGGGTAGGCGCGCGACTTGGATACGGAACTTAGCTCCGACACCTTGACCCAGACGTTCGGGTACTTCGCCATGGCGAGCAGCAATCGAAAATCCGGCTCGGGATTCTCCGCGCCTAAGTCCATCTGCGAGAGGTGGTCGATAACGACCCGCACTTCCGGATGCGCCTGCACCATGTTGCCGAGCCTTGGCAGTTGCGTGGGCGCGATGAAGAAGTTGAACACCGAGCGTAGCTGTCTGGCTTTGCGCCACAGGCGGTGCGTTTCCTCGCCGTCGATCCAACCATCTCCACCCTGGTTGCCGTTTCGATAATAGATTGGGCTGAAGCGCATTCCGTGCAGGCCGTGCTCCTTGGTCCAGTACTCCAACTTGTCGGCCACCTTGGCATGGATCGGGTCGATCAGCCCATGGCCTTTGAAGCGCGCGGGGTATCGCTTCACGCAGTCCGCCAGGTAGGTATTGTCCCAGCCGTGACAGATGGTCTGGACCAGCACACAGTGCGCGCAACCGTGACGGTCCATGTCGTCGATCAACAGCTCGACCGTGCCTTCGTGCGGCATTCCCTGGTAGTTTTTGACGTAAGGGTGCGCGAAAGGGTAGCGCTGCGGATCGTTGGCCCACACGTGCATGTGAGCGTCGATGACCGGCCCGGTGGTTCTCGGCGCGGCGACAGCGCGATCGCCCAGGGCAAGCGCCACGGGCAGAACGCCAATCGTCATCGCCCGAGACGCCGACGTTTTTAGGAAATCGCGGCGGTCGCAGTTCCGCTGGGCCGTGCTACTGTGAGGCAATCGCTGATGAGTCACTGTCTCCTCCCAATTTCGCAACGTGATCGCTGCATTAAGAGATTCGCGCCACTCCAGTGTTACCCAGAAGGGAACCGAGTGCCACTCGGCCGATAAAAGAATTCCGCCGGTTCTTCGAGATCATGAACGCCCCGAGGTGTTTTACCACATCGCGTCCATGCAATATAACTAGCGGGGCACGTCGTCCTTTTTCGCGCACTGAAATTGGCTCCTTGGACCGGATGCATGGAAACCAGGACCAAAGATCAATCGAGAAGAATCATGCTGACACGAAGAACTTTTTTGGGCGCCGCCGGCGCGGGCCTTGTCGGCGGATCGCTGGCGCTGTCGGCCGATCCGCCGCCGGTGAAACGCAAGCGGATGGCCATTGTCACCACCGAGTGGCGTTACCATTCTCACGCCTGGCACATGGGCGAGCGATTTTTGGTCGGCTATCCAATCCAGGGGCGCTGGCACCGTCCGCCGCTGGACGTCGTCGCGGCATACGTCGATCAAACGCCCGAAAATGATTTGAGTCGCAAGCGGGCAAAGGAATTTGGCTTTCCAATTTATCCAACCATCGCCGAGGCGCTCCGCTGTGGCGGCGACAAGCTCTCCGTGGACGCCGTGCTGGTCATCGGCGAACACGGCGACTACCCGACCAACGAGTATGGGCAGAAAAAGTATCCGCGCTATGAGTTTTTCAAGCAGGTGACCGACGTCTTTCGCCGCGACGGCGCCACGGCGCCGGTCTTCAACGACAAGCACTTGTCGTGGAAGTGGGAATGGGCCAAGGAGATGGTGGATACTTCACGCGAGCTGCGTTTTCCGCTGCTGGCCGGATCGTCGCTTAGCGTCACGTGGCGCATGCCGGACATTGACCTTCCGCTCGGAGCGGAAGTTGAAGAAATGCTGTGCGTCGCCATCGGGGGCTTGGACAGCTACGACTTCCACGCTTTGGAAGTCATTCAGTGCATGGCCGAGCGGCGGCGGGGCGGCGAGACGGGAGTGACCGCCATGCAAGCCCTGCGAGGCGATGCGGTATGGACGGCAATGGAAGCCGGCGGCTGGCGAGCCGGCGGCTGGGATCCGCGACTCTTTGAAGCCTGCCTTTCCCGCAGCCAGACGCTGGCTCAGCCAGAGTCTTTCAGCCATCGCTACCCGACCGTCGCGCAGATGCGCGAGTGGGTCAAGGATCCGGTGGCCTATCGCTTCGAGTACACCGACGGACCCAAGGCCACGATGTTACTGATGAACGGGCTGGTTGCCGATTTCACTTTCGCCGCCCGCTTGAAGGGACAAACCGAACCCTTGTCCACGTTGTTTTACTTGCCGCCGAATCCGAACGTCGTGTACTCGGCGGCTTTGATGTCGAAGGCCGAAGAGATGTTTATGACGCTCAAGCCCCCCTACCCCATCGAGCGCACGTTGTTGACTTCCGGCCTGGTCGAGGCGGGCATGCGATCGCTGGGGCTTGGCCAGAAACGGATCGAAACGCCGCATCTGGCTATCCGCTACCAGCCGCCACGCGAGTCCACGTTTTGGCGCAGTTGACATCATACGCCCCCATCGAAGGAACATTCTCCATGTCCCACGCACTGGCAACCGTTCGCTATGAGGCAGACATCGCGATCGTGACCATCGATGACGGAAAGGTCAACGTGTTTTCGCCCGCGATGGCTGGGCGACTTCAGCAGTGCTTTGACGAGATCGGCCCCCATGTTGCCGCGGTGGTGGTGACCGGCCGGCCGGGCATTTTCTCCGCCGGCTTTGACCTCAAAACCATCCAGGCCGGCGACCTGGCCGCCACGGCGAATATGGTTTCGCTGACCGTAAAAATGGCGATGAACGTGATGAACTTTCCGCGCCCCGTGGTCGGTGCGGCTACGGGCCACTGCGTGGCCATGGGCGCGCTGTTCATGATGACGATGGACTATCGCCTGGGCGCCCGCGGCAAGTTCAAAGTGGGATTGAACGAGGTTCGAGATGGCCTGAGGCTGCCAATTTTCGCCGTCGAACTGGCCCGTTATCGGCTGCCGACGTCCAGCCTGATTTCCAGCACACTACATGCCACGCTCTACGACCCTGATGCCGCGGTCAAAGCCGGATTTCTGGAAGAAGCCGTGGACGCCGGCTCGCTTCTGGATTCGGCAGTGGCGCGTGCCCGACAATTGTCAACGCTGCCCAATCCGGCTTATCGGGTGAGCAAGTTGAATCTCGTGGCCCCGGTTCGCAATCTCATCCTGAGCTCCCTGGACGCAGACCTTGCCGCTTCATGACGGATGCCGCCAGGTCCGCGCGCGATGGGCCGACGGCACTTGCGTCGCCTTCCTTCGGCAACGAACCAACGCTTCACGCCTCGGCCGCCAGTCGCATGGCGGCATCGACTTGCGTCAGGGTCGATCCGATGGGCTCGCGGATGACGGCCTGGGCCGCCGCGTCCAGTTCGGTCGGATCTCGATTGATGATGACTAACTTTGCACCATTGCGCCGCGCAACTTCCGGCAGGCCAGCCGCTGGGTGGACAACCAGCGACGAGCCAATCGCCAGAAAAAGATCGCTGGCCTCGGCCAATGCGATCGACCCTTCGAGGACGTCGGTCGGTAGAGCCTGGCCGAAGGAGATGGTCGCACTTTTCAAACGTCCGCCGCAGCTCGCGCAAGGAGGAACTTCCTTTCGCGCTCGAAACGCTTCAATGAGCGGCTTGGGCTCGAAGCGCTGTTTGCAATCGACGCATTGGATCCACCGCGCGGTGCCGTGCAACTCGAGCACCTTGCGGCTGCCGGCCTGCTGGTGTAGCCCGTCAATGTTTTGTGTAATCACGGCGGCGACCCGGCCCATCTGCTCCCAGCGGGCGATGGTCAGGTGGCCGGAATTGGGCTGTGCGCGTAAAAAATCGTCGGCCGCTTCCGACTTCTGGCGCCAGTATTCGAATCGGGCCGCGCTGGAGGTCAAAAAATCCTCGTAATACACCGGCTGATTACGCGACCATACTCCACCGGGCGAACGAAAGTCGGGAATTCCGCTCTCCGTGCTGATGCCGGCGCCGGTAAAGACCACCGTGCTGCGTGACTCGTTAAGCCAACTCGCCACGCGCGCGATCGCCGATGAGTCGGCCGATGTCATGGGGAATTCTCCGTTGGGCGCGGCTGATTGGCGTCGTACGCCACTTCTCCGTTGATTATCGTCATCGCGCAGCGGGTGTTGAGGATTTCGGCTTCGGGAATCTGCATGATGTCCTGAGTCAGCACGGTCATGTCAGCCAACTTGCCGGGCTCCAGGCTGCCCCGCGATGCTTCGGCAAAGGCCGCATAAGCGGGCCATAACGTGAACATTTTGAGCGCTTGTTGGCGCGACACGGCCTCCTCGGGATGCCACCCCGGACCCGAAAATCCGTTCTGGTCCTTGCGCGCCACCGCGGCGCAGAACTCAATCATCGGCTCACCGCGTTCGACCGGCGCGTCGGAGCCGCCGGGAATGATCGAACCGGCCTTGATCAAGCTTTGCCAGGCGTATGCTCCCTGCAGTCTGTTCAAGCCCAGGCGGCTGGCGGCGAAATGCAAATCGCTTATCGCATGGGAGGGTTGCATCGAGGGTATCACGCCAAGCC
The DNA here is from genome assembly GCA_041497975.1 of Planctomycetia bacterium. Lineage (GTDB taxonomy): Bacteria > Planctomycetota > Planctomycetia > Pirellulales > PALSA-1355 > PALSA-1355. The sequence goes on from JBGQHN010000026.1 coordinate 14,300, forward strand.
GCGCAAAACGAGGTATGTCCGTCGGATGAACAATCTGCGCGTGCTCGACGCGCCAACGCGGCTGGCCGACTTTGCGCTTTTCGGGCGGGACGTTGTGGAAGGCCACTTCGTACAGATTGAGTATCTCGCGGTTGGCGCGGTCACCAATGGCATGCGTCCAAACCTGGACGCCGGCGCGCAACGCCTCTTCGAACATCGGCAATAGCTCGTCCTTCTTCCAGGTCAGGAATCCGGCCGTGTCGTGATCCGAGTATTTTTCGAGCAAGGCGGCGCCTTTGGAGCCCAACGCGCCATCGAAGCTGACCTTGATGGCCCGGCGGGTGAGGCGCCCATCGCAGGCGCCGACGATCGGGCCTTCGGCGAGCAGTCGCCTTGCGTCATTGCTGGGACCCAGAATGGCAAGCTCAACGCGCAGCTTGATCTTGCCTTCGGCGTACAGCCTGCGCAGAGTATCCAACTCTCTCCAACTGCTGCTCGGCACGTGCAAGCCGGTCCAGCCCAGTCGCAAACTCCGCTCGGCACCTAGAACCAAGGCGCGCGCCTGGTCCTGCAGCGTGGGAGGCGGGATTAGCCGAGCGACCAGGCCCTGGGCGTTGTCCAGCAACATCCCGCTGGGCTCGCCCGTTCCGGCATCCTTCATGATTTCGCCGCCGAATGGATTGGGCGTGTCCTTCGTGATGCCGGCCATTCGCATGGCCGCGCTATTGGCGACCGCGCCATGGCCGTCGGCGCGCGTGAGCCAAACCGGGTTGTTCGGTGAAATCTGATCCAGGTCCGCGCGGGTGGGAAACTGCTGAGGCGTCCAGAACGTCTCGATCCAGCCCCGGCCGGTGACCCAGGCACCCGGCTTCGCCGCGTCGACTTGCTTCTTTACCCTGGCAAGAAAGTCGGCGAGGCTGGCGGTGCCTTCCAAGTTCAGTGTCATTTCCCGCGCGCCGACGCCGCTCAAATGGCAGTGGGCGTCGGTAAGCCCCGGCACGACGGTGTTGCCGCCCAGATCGATTACCCGGGTGCCATCGCCTCGGTATTCGGCCGCCTGGCGGTTTGTACCAACAAAGACGATTCTGCCATCCCTGACGGCGATTGCCTCTGCGCGCGGCTGAAGGTCGTTGGCCGTGTAGATGTTGCCGTTGGTGAAAATCAGCTCGGCAGGCTTGGCGTCGACCGGCGCGCAACGATCGGTGCTCGCGCCACTGCACGCCACCAGCGCCAGCGTCAAGGGAAGAAAACAGAAAATGGCTTTCATCACGTTGGCGCTACAGACTTGTGCGTGAAACCTTGCGCCGATTATTTGGCAGCCAGCTTCTCAATCAGGAATTTCGTGATCGACCCATATTTCGTGTCCTGCCGGCCCGGATACGAAACGATGACCTCGACGCCGGCCGAGTTGAGCTTTTCGGCCAACTTGACTCCGTACATCGCGGAGTGCGTCGGGTCGGCCTCTTCCTGGCCCAATTTCGGAGGCGCTTTCTGGTTCGGGTAGTCCAGGTAGATGGGCGGATCGTCGTTGGTGACTAACTCGATCGGCGAGTATTCCTTGATCCATGGCAGGACCTTCTCGCGATTGGCAATCAACAGCTCGAACTCCTGCGGCCGGCTGCGCCCTTTTTCGGCAAACCCAAAGGCGTGGCCACCGTAGATCGCGTTGGGAATCCACTGGCGGAGTTCTGTGGGGTCGAGCGACGTCTGCGCCCCATTGACGGCCGCGCACGCAAGCCGCGTCGACTGGCGCGCGATCGGATCGCTGCTTTGCAAATCGGCGAGGTCGTCGTGGAGCGCGAGCCACAACGACGTACAAGCGCCCGCCGACCCGCCGGTGGCCCCGACCCGTTTCGGATCAATGTTCCATTCCTTGGCTTTGGAGCGGATCGTTTGCAGCGCGCGACCCGCGTCGTGGAGACAGGCTTTCACCGGCGGCTCAACCTTTTGCTCCATGGCCTGCGGGATGAAGCGATAGTTGATCGAGGCGACGGAAATCCCCGCGTCCAGGAACGGTTGAATAGCGCCCGTCCCGTAGCCGGTCTTGTCGCCACCCATCCAGCCCCCACCGTGGATCAAGAGCACCAGCGGCGTCGGCTTGTCGCTCTTGGCCTGCCAGAAATCAAATTTCTGACGCTCCGAGTCCTGGCCATAGACGAAGTCCGCCGCGGTCGGGTTGGGCCGCGCGGGCGGTTCCTTCGTCTTGGCCTTTCCCTGGGCGAAGGCGGACGACGGCAAGACCAAGAGCAAAGAAATGAGTAGCGTCCGACGGATCATGGCAGGGTCTCCTGGTTCGCGGATGGTCTTCGATTTTCTCGGCTCAACCATCTTCAGCGATCGAACCGGCACGGTCAAGATTGCCAGACGAAGTCTTGCCGGGAACCATTGTATCGCGTTCGACGGAGTGTGCGACGGTCGCCGTCCGATTCAACGTCAAGCCAACTGCTGCAGCTTTGCTGCTTCCTCGCGCAGCAGGTCGGGTCCCCCGAGCAACTGCCGGTTGACGCCGATGCGCTTGAACCAGAGATGCAGTCCGAGTTCGTCAGTGAATCCAATGCCGCCGTGCACTTCGGTCGAGGTCCGCGCCACAAAGGTTCCGACCTCGGAAACATGGGCTTTCGCGTGACAGGCGGTCAACCGTGCTTCGCTGGCAATTTCATCGAAGGCGTGAGCGGCATACCACATCATCGCGCGGCAAGGCTCCAGCTCGGCCGCCATTTCCGCGCACATGTGCTTTACTGCCTGGAACGAACCGATCGGGCGGCCGAACTGCACGCGGCCTTTGGAGTACTCGACGGCCCGCGTCAACATGGTTTGTGCCGCGCCCAGCGTGTCCGCCACGAGCATGACGCGCCCCGCGTCGATGACGCGCGCGCACACTTCGGGATCGCTGCTGAGCGGCAGGAGATCGCCAACCACGTTGTCGAAGACCAATGCACCCACGCGGCGCGTCTTGTCAATTGTGGTCAGAGCCTGCCGCTTGAGCCCGGCCGAGTTGGCCTCGACCAGGTACAACGCGCGGCGCTGGTCCGCCACCAGGTACAAGTCGGCCTCAAAATCCAGAACGAACAACGCGCGCCCATTGAGCCTCGAGCCGGCGGACTGCACCCGCGCGCCCTGGCGCGAACTGACCGCCTCGGTGACCGCGGCGCCCGCCACGATGCTGCCTTCTGCGAGAGCCGGCAGCCACCGCGACCGTTGGGCGTCGGAGCCCGCCTGGGCAACGGCGATCGGCACCATGGCGACGGTGGCAATAAACGGCGCGGGGGCGACGCGCGAACCAAGCGTCTCGGCCACGAGCGCCGCATCGAGCAGACTGAGCCCGATACCGCCCAGTTGTTCGTCGATGAGCATTCCGGGGATGCCCAGGTCGCACAGACCGGCCCACACGTCCGCGGCGCGCGTTTCGTTGTCGTTGACAAACCGCTTGACCCGCTCGAGCGAAGCATTGCGGTCCAGCAAACGGCCGACGCTATCCTGCAACAGTTCCTGTTCTTTGGAGAGTCCGAATTCCATGTTAGCGATCCTGTCAGGCTTTAACTTTTGGTTCGCGCGGCATGCCCAGACCGCGCTCGCTGATGATGTTCTTCTGAATCTGCGATGTTCCGCCACCGATAATCAGTCCCAGGTAGAGCATGTACATGAACTGCCAGGAACCGTCGTCGCGGAGGTAAGGGCTGTCGCGGTAGAGGATGCCCAGTTCCCCTAAAGCGTCGATGGCAAGACCTTCGAGCTCGTGTCGCAATTCGGTTCCCTGCAGCTTTACGATCATGGCGGCCAGCGAAGCGTCTTTGTGGTTGAGTCGCGCGCTGAGCAGGCGCAGATCGTTGAATCGCATCGCCATGACCCTGCCCTGGATTTTCATCAGCCGGTCGCGGTACACCGGGTTATCGATGACACGGCGTCCGTCCACGGTCTCGCTCTTCATCAAATCCACAAGTGCGTTAAGCCGCGAGAGCGTGGCGTCGGGATCGCCCAGGTCGTCCCGCTCGTGGAGCAAGACGTTGTTGGCCACCTGCCAGCCTTGGCCCCGTTCGCCCACGATCTGATTCTTGGGCACGCGCACGTCGGTGAAAAAGACTTCGTTGAAATGAGAGTCCCCGGTCATCGTCTCCAGCGGCCGAACTTGAATGCCCGGGGTGCGCATGGAAAACAACAGGAAGCTGATGCCTTGGTGTTTGGGCGCGTCGGGCTCGGAACGGACAAGACAAAACATCCAGTCGGCGATTTGAGCCGTGCTGGTCCAGATCTTCTGGCCGTTGACGACCCACTCGTCGCCGTTCAAAACGGCGCTCGTTGTCAGACTTGCCAGGTCGCTGCCCGCATTGGGCTCGGAGTAGCCCTCGCACCAGATGATCTCGCCCCGCAGCGTGGGCGGAACGAACCGCTCCTTTTGCTCTTCGCTTCCCAGTTCCAGCAACGTTGGCACCAGGTAGGCGATTCCCTGCCCGCCCAGGCCGGGCGAAACCTGCGCGCGTGCGAACTCCTCGGCGATGATCCGCGACTCGAGAATGTCGAGCTGGGCGCCGTATCCACCGTATTTCTTGGGAATGGCGCGCGCAACCAGGCCATTGTCGATGAGCAACCGTTGCCACGCCCGCGCCTCCGGCGATTCGCGATGCATTCCCTTGGGCGCCAAGTGAGCGTGGGCCTCGATGAACCGCCGCGTTTCTTGTCGAAAGGCCTCGTACTGGCTGCCATAGGACAGGTCCATGCTGCTTGTCTCTCCCAAGTTGTCTGTCGAAGGGGATTGCCTCAGCCTTTGAACGTCGAAGCGCCGAAGTCGCCGAAGGGCTCGTCGCGCTGGCGCACGGCTTGTTTGAAGCCGGCTTCGGCAGCCCGCTGTTGAAAAGCAAAACCTTCCGCGGTGTGCCTCGAAATGCCGTCGAACACCGTGCCCAGAATCTGCGTCGGCAACAGTCCTTGGATCGACTGATTGACGAGCAGTTTCATCATGACGAGCTGATTAAGGGGCATTTGTGCGATTCGATTCAACAGGATTTCGAACCGCTCGTCCAGTTGCGACTTTGGCGCCGCCTCGATCGCCAATCCCCATTCGACTGCCTCGGTGCCCGAAAGACAATCGCCGGTAAACAAAAGCCGCTTGGCGCGTTGCGGACCGACGCGATAGGCCCACAACGCGGTCGTGGGCGTGCCCCACACGCGGGCGGGCGGATAACCGATCTTGGCCTTATCTTCCACGACCAGCAAATCCGAGCACAGCGCCATATCCGTTCCGCCGGCCACGCAGAACCCATGGACCTTGCACACGACCGGCTTGTCGCTGTGAAACAAGCTCATGAAGCCCCGCACGTTGCGGCTCATCATGGCGTAATCGACCATCGGGTCCCACGTGCCTTGCGGGTCGTGATTGTCCGCCTGCACTTTCGGGTCGATTGGCGAGCCGGCCGGCCAGTCGTGCCGGCTCGAGGCGTCCTGCATTCTCCGCTCCGCTGACGCGACCAGATCGTAACCGCCGCAAAACCCTTTGCCGTTGCCAGACAAGGCGATGACGTGGACCCGCGGATCCAGGTTCGCCTCTTCGACCGCGAGCGCCAATTCACGCGGCATGTCAAGCGTGATTCCGTTGCCACGCTCCGGGCGGTTGAGCGTCACTCGGGCAATTGCCCCGGTCGTCTCGTACGTCATTGTGCTGAGGGCTTCCATCGTCTCGTCCTCTCGTGGCCGGACCTCGATCGTGACTGCGTCAACCTGGCCCATGCAGGCCTACGACAGCACACACGTACGGTTTGCGGGTGAGCGTTTTGGGGCAATGTGTTTTGCCGTGTCGATTGTCGGATACGGCGCGGACGGTTGCAAACACGATTGTTGTGACGCGAAGAGGGGGCTGATACGATGGGGCTGCGGCGACATTTCTCGACGATTGACAAAGTACGAACGAAATTGCGATGGCAGATCCTGTAGCCGACGCCGGCGCCTTCTTCCGCGAAGCGCGCAGCGACTTGAATGGCCCCCTGCATGGGATTCGCGTTCTGGAGGTCACGTCGACTTGGGCCGGACCCCGCTGTGCGGGCCTGCTGGCCGACTACGGCGCCGACGTCATCAAGATTGAACTGCCCGACTCACCCGACGTCGCGCACACGCTACCTCCGTTTCTGGAACATGCCGATCCGCCGGTTTCCTTTTTCGACGCCGCGGTAAACCGCAACAAGCGCAACATCGCGCTCGACCTGAAACATCCAACGGGTCGCGACGTGTTTCTCGAGCTGGCGCGGGGAGCCGATATTATCGTCCAGAATTTTCGACCAGGCCGGATGGACGATTTGGGCTGCGGTTACGAGCAGGTGCGGGCCGTCAAACCCGACATCGTCTACGTTTCGATCAGCGGTTACGGACAGTTTGGTCCCTATTGCCAGCGAGCCGGCTACGACCCACAGGCCCAGGCCATGTCCGGCATGATGTGGTTGAACGCGGTGGGCGACGGCGTGCCGATGAAGGCTCCCATTTACATCTCCGACGAGTTGACCGGTCTGCACGCGGCCTTTGCCGCGCTGGCCGCTCTGAAGCATCGCGACGCCCATGGCGAGGGCCAGCACGTGGACGTTTCGCTCATCGACGCCACCGTGGCGTCATGCACGGGACAACCGACCCTTGCCGCGCAAGGATTGCCGACACCTCGGTTGGGCAACACGTATCCCTTCGGCGCGCCGGCCAACGTTTATCGGTGCCGCGACGGATGGTTGTATGCCGGCGTGTTGCTCGACGCGCATTGGGTTAAACTCAGCGCGCTTTTGGGTCGCGGCGAGTTGGGAAAACACCCCGAGTACGCCACAATTCCCGCGCGGGTGGCGCGGCGTGAAGAGCTGGACCAGATGCTCGCCGACTTCTGCGCCCGGCGAACCCGAGACGAAGTGGTGGCCGAGATCGGCGGTATTGGCCTGGCCATCGAACGCGTTCTCACCCCGGCCGAAATGGTGCGCGATCCGCACATCCAAGCGCGAGAAACGATTCAGTCCGTACGACAGCCCTCGGGCGCCGAGATCAAGATGGAGGGTCCGGCCGCGAAGATGTCTCGCACGCCCGTGCGGATTCGCCGCGCGGCACCTCAATGCGGCATGGACACCGACGAAGTGCTGGAAGCGGCCGGATTCGACGCGGCGCGGCGACGCCAGCTCAAGGACCAGGGCATCATCTAGCGCCGACGTCGCGACAGCCGCGTGGGCGCGTGCCTGCTCGGAATTCACGCCACTTGCCGTATTAGTCAACGGCTTGCATTGTTCGCCGGCGAATCGGGGCACGGCTGGGCGCGAGCGGCGGCTGTCGTCGGGTGACGTTGATCCAGACCTCGGCCACTAGGGCGTTTGTGATGAAACCAAGCCACGCGACGGTGTCCCACGCTTCTATAAATGTCGCTTGGATCGGCGTCAGCATGAGCAGCGGGATCATGAGTCGGAAAGTGGAGATGCCCAGTCCAATGGCGAACGCGCGGATCATCCACTCGCGATGCCTGGCGATGTCGCGGCGGCGGATCGTCCGGTAGCCCTGCACGAGGCACACTAGAAACAGCGCGTCGGCGACCAGCACGGCCACGCTGGTGGACAAACTACCAAACACTGGGAGCCGCGCGACAATCACCAGCGCCGAAATCGCCCCGATCAGGCTGGCGATCATGAACACTCGACCCGAGAAACGATGAAACCAGATCCAGCGCTTGCGCACCGCCGGCAGAAACTGGATTGGACCCAACACCATGAACAAAAAGCCCGTCACGACGTGCACGAGCGTCAGATAAGGATGCGCGTAATAACGTCCGTCGAATTGCTCGCTCAAAGGGCCTGCGGACGTGACCACCCACGATGGATCGGCCAGATACTGCACGGTCGAAACGAACCGTCCCAGGGCGCTCATAATTCCCGTAAGCGCCAGCAGAATCACGACCGCAAAGCCGATCCTGCCGACGACCTTGATAAGCCTGGTCTCCGCGGACCCGCCGACGGATACGTCACGCCTTGTCATTCCCGTTGCCATCGCCGACCTTTCGCTTATTGGCCGAGCCGACTTCGATCTGCGAGCCAGCATGCTATCTTGTCAACGCGACGCCCCCTGTGTCTAGCGCGTGCTGAAGTCTTCTCCAATATTTCGCCCAAGGCTCTGATTCCTTGGCCCCCGACGATCGGAAAATGTCGCGCGCGGTGCCTTGCCAAGGAGCGGCACGGCGATGGACCGCCGGCCGATCAGAGAATCTTGGAACGGCGCGAGGTCCTTGAGTTCGTGTTTCCGTCACTCCTGGTATTCTGGCAATCGCGAGTCGCGCGGTCCGCGGCCGGATAGAACCGGTTGCGGAACTGGCGCAAACTGGCCGAGCATTCACCGAATCGTGGCTGCGCTCGGAGGCCACCTAATTGCCGAAAACGACCAAGCGCGCCGCGATTTAGGTGGTAGACTACAGTAGCCCTCCAATATCCCTCCCCCCTTCGTCACACAGGAGAACTAATGTGACAACTGCTAAAAGGATTTGCATTCTCGCGATTCTGCTGATTGTCGCCGCTCAAGGAACCGCGCAAGCTGCGCAGCCTGTTTGCTGCGACCAGAACGGAACATCTTTCCCATTGTGCAAAGTGCCGTTGACAAAGTCCTATGCCATTCTGCCCGGCTTCTGTGCCCAACAGATTGTCGGCATCGTAGCGCGATCCGTGCCAGCCGACTGTAACGAGTGTTGCGGCCCGTACGGCGTACCGCCCATTTATGCCGCCGGCAACTACGTGATGGTTCGACAATCGACTGAGGGGCACGAGCGCGTCGCCAAGTTCCTGACGGACCTGGGCGTCTATGTTCCCCCCAATCCGTTGTAGTGAACATCCAACTCCACGGCAATCGAGCAGCCGCGGACCGCGAACACTCGTCAGCGGGCGGATGACAATCGAATGATCCCGTGGCGGCCACGGCAACCCAAACGGTGAAAAGGGTTGTGCCGCCAGGAGCCGGCTTCGACAGGCACGATAGTGGCTAGTTTGAACGGCCCGTCGACCGTCTTGCGCGGTTTGCTGGTCGACTGGCCTGGCAGGTACTCGCCGTCATGGACTCGATCCATGACGGCGATAACTTTTTTC